>NZ_JBLUXC010000020.1:0-59468 GCF_048276795.1 Aeromonas sp. PS2Canimalfood6 | reverse complement strand
ATGGTGTTTTTGCTCATGGGGGGAGCGTATCTAAGGAGCAGGATCAAGCAAGCAGGAAAGTGGGATCAAGAGACGATCGTCTCATTTTTCCTGTGTCAATACTGTTCCGGTGAATACTTACGTGTCTGTGGCGTCAAGGGTACGTCATGACCTCTGCGCTTCTTCATCCTCTCTGGTGGAATCCGCCAGAGTTTCTTTTCCATATCGATCTCTGCCCACCGGGCTCCGGCTGCTTCGCTGGGGCGAGCCAAGGTATGCAGGCTCCATTCGATGAGACAGCGGGTCTGCAAATTGATGCTTGCTTTGGAAAGCCGGTTCATCAGTTCTGGTAGCTGGTTGGGGTTAATGCTGGGCATGTGTTGCTTGGCTGGCCGCTGAAACACCTTGCTGATCCCCGAGCAAGGGTTGGCATCGATCAGGCCGGAGTTAACGGCAAAGGTCATGATCTCGTTCACCCGCTGGGTGAGGCGACGCACGGTTTCAAGTTTTCCTGCGGCGGCGATGGGCTCGATGATCTTGATTGTCCGCTGCGCCTTTATCTCCATCACGGGCACAGTACCGATCTCCGGAAACAGATACATTTCGAGCGAACGCCAGAGATCCTCGGCATATGCCGGGGTGACGGAAGGGCGCTTAACATCAAACCAGCGCTTGGCGACGGCTTCAAAGGTGTGCTCGCTCTGTGATAACGCAGCGGATGCCTGCTCATCACGATGGTGTTGGGGATCGATGTTTTGTTGCAGCAACGTTTTGGCTTCGGAGCGTTTCTCTCTCGCTTCAGCCAACGACATCTCCGGCCAGGAGCCAAAGCTGATCATGTTTCTCTGTTTAGTTAGGGGGCGGTAGTAACGCAGGCGCCACAACTTGGAGCCATTGGGCTTGATGACGAGCTCCAGACCAGCCCCGTCGCAGAGGGTGTATTCCTTCTCTTTGGGCTTGGCTGCTTTGATCTCGGTTGGGGATAAGGGACGGGTGATACGAGGCATAGGCATACGCTCCGGAAGGCATACAAAACGATATGCCTAACGATATGCCTAAAAGGGCTGGATGGCAACGCACCCCATTGGACAGCGTAAGACAACAAAAAACCCGCAAAGCCTTATGCTATGCGGGTTTCTTGGACTTCGTTGGTCACTGTTGGACCGGTATTTGG
Organism: Aeromonas sp. PS2Canimalfood6; assembly: GCF_048276795.1. Lineage (NCBI taxonomy): Bacteria > Pseudomonadati > Pseudomonadota > Gammaproteobacteria > Aeromonadales > Aeromonadaceae > Aeromonas > Aeromonas sp. PS2Canimalfood6. The sequence goes on along the minus strand of NZ_JBLUXC010000020.1, from coordinate 58,315 downwards.
TGGAGCTGGGGGGATTTGAACCCCCGGACTGTGCAGCTTTACCAATTGAACTATAAGACTTTTTTATTTTCCGGTTGGATTTTGGATCAGGATTGGCGCTTTTGCTGTCTGGCCGTCGTACTCGGCAAGGTAGGATCCGTAGTGCCGAAACAGCATCTCTGGCCCCTTGTGTCCCATCTGGGTGGAGAGCCAAAACAGGTTGCAGCCGCGGCTGATGTTGGCGGTGGCGAAGGTGTGGCGGGTTTGGTAGAGGTGGCGGTAGCGAACGCCTGACCGCTTGAGGGTGTAGAGCCAGGCTTTCTTCCTGATGGCGTCGGCCCCGGCCCAGGGCTGGTTGAGCTTGGGGTCGTCAAAGACATACTCCCCCCGCATGAAGGTGAAGCGCTTCTGGCTGGTCAGCGCCGCCAGCGCCTCGCCGGTCAGTTCGATGGTGCGAGTTCCGGCCCGGGTCTTGGTGGTCTTGATGACTCCGACCACTTTGGCGCGAGATACCTGCACGGTGTTACCGATCCAGTCGATGGCCTCCCAGCGAAGGGCGCACAGCTCGGACGGCCGCATCCCGGTTGCGAACGCGAAGGCGAACAGGTTGGCCCACTGCTCATTGATGCCGTGGGCTGTCGAGAGGATGGCGGACACTTCCTCCGGGGTGAAGGGGTCAACGTCCTTGGCTCCCTGTTCGGGAACTGAACTCCCGTCCAAATACCGGGAAACGGTCACCAGAGAAACAGGGTTTGATGCCAGCAAACCATCCGTGACAGCCTCGTCGATGGCGCTGCGCAGGAACGACAGCCGGTTGCGGGCCGTCTTCGCGGTAGTGCCTCCCCTGATCAGCCAGTTTTTCACCTGGGCGGGGGTCAGCTCCGAGACGGTGATCCCGTGCAGATCGGCCAGCGCCTTGTGGCACTTGCGGTACCCAACCATCGTGGATGGGCTCAGCCCCCGGAGCTCACAACGCTGCAGGTACTCGTCCAGGTAGTCGGCCACCTTGGCGGCGATCGAGGCGCCGCCGAACATCCGCAGCTTCTTGGATTTCGGGAAGTAGTCGGCGTAGGCGAATTGACCCCGCTCTATCTTGCCCTGGATCTCCCCGAGCAGGCGGGAGGCGTAGCGCACGTTGGCGGTGGTGTTCGGCAAGTTGGACAGGGGCTCACGACAGCGAACCCCCTTGAACGTGAAGGTGATGTTGATCGTCTCCCCGCGGACCGTTACGCCGCGTGGGAGCTGTTTTTCATTGCCCACTTGGTTACCTCCGCGATGTTGACCCAACGCTCCTTTACCCCGTCCACGTTGACGATGTGAACCCCCAACTGCCATATCCCGCGCTGGATCCGCTTGTTGATGGTGTCCCGGTCGGTGAGCTCGATAGTGCTCAGGTAGGTGCTGAGCGGGATGGCGTCAGGCATTCTCATTATGATGAGCTGGCCCTGAATGTGGGTTTGCGCCGGGTCTGCTGCTGTTCCCATGGTTGTTGGTCCTCGTCAGTCTGGTGATTTCATCCCGGCCCGCTCGGTTGTAGAGGAAGCATTCCACCTGCTTCCTGCTGCTGACCGCCTGGTCAAGGCGGTACTCCCCGAACGCCGGGCGTTTGAGTTGGTGCTGGTTGGCCAGCCGGCCAATGGCCTGGGCACTGACCCCCAGCTCCTTGCCCAGCTCGGTGGCGCTCCATAGCTGGCCGGCAACCCGGGGCGCTTCGATAGGCAGGTCGAAGTGCGCCAGGATGCGGCCGATCTCGGCGAGCTTGGCCGATCGGGAAAGGGTGGGGGAGCGCACGGCGCTGACCAGCTCGTTGAGAAGCTGGCTGTCCTGGTCGATGGTCAGTTGAAGTTGTTGCATGGCGTGGCCCTCCTGTCCCAGAGGATGGGGCGCCGATTGAGTTGAAGGAAGGGCCGCTATTACAGCAGGGTCAGCACCATCAGTGCGGCCAGGGTGTTGAGCGCCAGGATGGTGAGCCCGGCGGCCCGCTGTCTGGTCATGCCGCCACCTCGTCAGCCAAGTGCGGCACGGGGAGGATGATGGTCTTGCCGATCTTGATGGCCAGGGCGTGCTCTGCTCTGGCGCCGGCGCTGCGCTCCCAGCCAGGCAGCATGACCAGCTGATCTGCCATCTTGACCATCTCGATGCAGATGGCCATGTATTCGTGTTGCTCCAGCCCATCCGGCAGGATCGCCGGGTTTAGGGCCACATGGCCCAGGCCAAGCAGGCGGTGCGCCTCGGCATTGAAGGCGTCGCGGTTGAAGTTCGGCAGGCCTGAGATAGGCCCGGCTATGTAGATTTTCGCCATGGTGAGTCCTTGAATTGGAAGCCCCGGGCAGGCCGGGGATCTGGTTATGCCCGCCAGCCGCGGTACCCGATAAAGCCCGGCGCCAGCACCTGCCGGAGGGGCAGTACGGGGAGGTGGGCTATCAGGGTCTTGAGCTGGGGATTGTCGGGTTGGCTGTCGATGGTGACCCGGGCGCCGGGGTTGATGCGGAGGTATCTGGCGCGGGTCTCTTCGGCTTCGGTGCGGGTCAGGCCGGGCTGGATGATGGGCTCGCGGAATCGCACGGCTCACCTCCTTTGGCTTCTGCTGCCTCCAACATCAGCTGCACCACATCTGCAGCTGAGTTTGCATCGAGCACTGACAATGCGGTGGCTGCACTAAGCCCGGCAAAAACTTGTCCGGCCAGGGAGGGTTGTTGGTTGCAAGGCAGCCCCACTTGTCGTGGCGGAAGCTGGAAGGAGTCACCCGTCCACGGCACCTCCCCGGCGATCCGCTTGAGCAGCGCTGCGGCGTCGTGGGCTGGGTCCTCACTGAACCCGTTGGCGATGGACTGAAGCACCGTGGTGAGCTCGAACTCCTGGCCTTCGGTGATGGTGCGGACTTTCACCGATTCTGGCTTAGGGGCTGCGGAGAGCATCCTTCTCCATGCGTCCTGCGAGTCTTCCGACACGCCTGGCTTATCTATGACCACGACAGGACCAGTGAGCTGGATCTCGCGCAACATATCTGCAGACAGTTCTGGCAACTTGCCGAGAATGGCATGCTGCAGCGCTTGGAATTTGGCCGGGCATTGCTGGTAGTTCTCGGCTGATCGGTAGGCTGCCTCAATGACCGTTGCCACCTTGACCCCTGGCCGGAACACGACCCCTCCAATGCGGGCTGGTTTTGTAATCCAGTGTGCCAAATCAGCGCGCAGATACTCTATTTGGGTACCTCCCACGCTATCGGCGCACCAGGTTACCTCGCGGTTCCCCAACTCATCCCTGGTGGGGAACGGTTCATTGTGATCGCCAAAGTCATCGCTCACTTGCAACCAGATGCGCTTCGGCGCGGTGCGGGTTACCTCGGTGCAATCTGGCAAGCTTGTGAGTTCCGGCACCTGGCCAGCCAGCACAGAGTCGATGCTGGACACTATCGACTGCACGATCTGTATTTCAGACTCAGGGCACGATAGCGGAGAAACGTACCTGCGCGCACGCCGCAACAACTCCGCCAGTGCCTGCTCGTGCTTGTGGTGGTTTGCCAGCAGCTCCAGTCGCGAGCGCAGAGGGTGACGGTCTGGGACGATGCCGGAGAGAATGGCACTACTGATATCAATGCCAACCCGATTCCGTTCGCTAAGCAGCTCGTTGATTCTAGCGAATGCACCCTCAAGGCGAGCGCGCAGGAGGCGAGGCCCGGTGTGAGCTTCTAGTTCTTCGGTGGTGAAACCGTCGCAGGCATTCCAGCAAGCTGCCAGCCGCCGGGCATTGGCGGCGGTGACTGACTCGGCGACCAAGTGGCCGCCGTAGTATTCGACGGCATCGCTGCCGCTCATTTCTGGGACGGGGTGGTCTGCCACAACCGCCCCGGAATGGCCCACCCGCAGCAGGCCCTTGGTGTGTTCGTTCATACATCCCCCAGCATTCTGATTTCGTCGTCCGTCAGGCCAGCGGCCCGTGCCTTGTCCATAACGCGCAGCCGCTCGGCGTTGAGCGCGTCAGCGCGGCGATCTGCGTCGTTGGGCTCGATGATGCTCACCGGCGCCAGCCAACTGCCGCGCACCTTCACGGCGATCTCCTTGCTGACGTTGGCGTCGCTCCCCTGGACGCCCTTGCGTGTCGCCATGCGTGCGGCGGTGGATGCTGATCCGCAGACGTGGATCGGGTACTCATGCCCACGCCCCTCGGTGAGGTCGGTGTTGGTGTAAACCACCCAGACCTCTTTGGTGTCGGTAATGGTGATGTCGGTCATGCCGCCTTCTCCTCTGCCGGGGCTTGGTAGTCCATCATGGTGCAGAGGTCGGTGATGGCCTTCGACAGCAGGATGAGGTTTGCAGCGTTGCACTGGCGCCAGTGGTGGGCGTAGTCATCGGCGTCATCGTCGGAGTCGTAATCCGGCATGGCGATGGCGCGCAGGCTAAAATCACTGTTCAGCTTGAAGCTGATGGGTTCGTGCCAAAGCTCCAGCTCTTCCACCTGGTAGCCAGCTTCCAGCAGAGAAACCACATCGGATGCGCGATCCCCGTTGAGATCCATGCCCTTGAAGGTCACCATCTCTTGCGCGGTGTCGGCAGACTTGAGCTTGACGAACTGGAGCGGGGAGAAGGGGCCGAGCGCTTCCGGGCGCTCTGCACTATCGGTCAGGTAGTCTTTCAGGCGGTTGCTGATCCCCATCTTGATGTCGTCGATGTGGATGGTCTGGGTCTTGAGGGAGCCCATGCACTTCACCAGCAGGTGCATGACCACCTTGAGCGGGCGCTTGGTGGTGGTGTTGAGGTACAGCAACTCGTTGCTCTGGTCGTACAGGGCGTGGATGAGCGTGGTTTCATATTCAGCCGTGGCGGCCATCTCAACAATCAATTGGTCCTTCATGGCCAGTTTCTCTTTGCGAGTAACCTTCTCCCGCAGACCGGAGCTGATCAGCGCATCAACGCGCTCTTTGAGCTTGCGGTTGACGATCTTGGTCGGAATGAGCTTGGTATCTTGGCGCACGACGAATGCGTAGCCGACGCCTGGCAGGTTGGTAACAAGCTCGCCGGTCACCTGGTTGTTCTCGAACCCGGAGCAGCTGAGCTGATTTTCAGTGAGCGGAGTGAAGGAGAGCTCGGCCAGGTGTTCGCGCATTGCTGCGATGGCTGGGAGCTTGGCACTGTAGATGCTGGCGGATTTGATAACGGAATGGTTCATGGTCTGGGTCCTTTGGTCGGTTAGTTGCGGGCTTTCTTGGCCTGCAGGTCGTGGAGCTTCTTGGCTGCGGCCTCGGCGGTTTGCCTGTCGCAGGTGATGCCGCCTGGCAGAACGAACTTGCCGGGCTGCTTGGGATCGGGCATGACGACGCCCAACCCGATGACTACTGCACCGCAGTAGGGGTTTTCCGTGGCTTTCATGGGGGTCCTCGACATACCCACCGTTCCTGTGGGGATAGCGGTGGATGGGTTGGGGGTATCAGGCGGCAACGCTGATGGGCTCTGCTCCGGCCAGCAGCAGTGTCAGCTTGCTGACATCGCGGATCCGGCATTCACCGCGCCAGTTTGGAGCGAAGATGAGGAGCATGGAGCCCTTGGGGTTGCCCTTCATCTCCTCGCCGGTGGCCTTGTTGATGAAGCTCACCCGGCCGTTGCGCCATTTGCCATTGGCATCGTGGTAGCCGGTGATGTGGCGAACTTCGCTGGCGCGCTCACCGGGGTACCATTCCGTGCTGGTGTCCTGGGGTACCAGCATGACGGTACCAATGCCGCGCCCCTGCTGCTCGATGGCCTTCTCAACCCACGGCCCGATATCGGAGTAGGGTGGATTGAGCCAGGCCCATGGGGCCCGCGCCGACGGGCTGATAAAGTCGCCCCAGTCCACGCTCAGGGCGTCGATATCTGGCGTCAGGAACTTCTCGCAGAGCGCCGTTTCCGGCAGGGCGGCGGCATCGAGGGCGAAGTTGAATTCCAGATCCAGCGCCCGGAACAGCCAGAGCGGTGTCTGGGTCATGTCGCGGGTGGCTTCTGGAGTGGTGGAGCCGCGATAGTCGCTCATGCTGTCTCCCCCTCTGCTGCACCTACCTCAAGGAGCTCTCGGCCAAGTTTGGTGATGGTTGCCTTGGCGCGACCGTGCCGGATCCGCGCCTTTTTGCGCTGCTGGATTAGGGTGTGGGCCTTTCGGCAGTGCCCACAAATCCCGCTGCTCGCGATTTCGTCTAGGTATTCGGCGGCCTCCTCGATGGTTAGCCGGCGCTCTGACTGGTGGCCGCCATAGTGATCCTCAGTGGTGGTAGCCGTGTAGGCTTCGATCAGATGCGGGCGCTTCGGGTAGTCGGCCTCCTGCGGGCACTGCTCCAGCTCAAACGCGATCTCGCCGGTGAGCCTTTCGACTTCCTGCCGCGTCTCGCTATACCGGAGGATTGCCTGCATGGCGCGGTTCTCGAGCTTCGGTTTCACGCTGCCTCCTTGTGCTGCTCAGCGTGCTGGCCAGCTGCAAACTGCTCCTCCCACAGCTTCACCTTGAGCTCGCAGGCGTAGACGATCTGGCCTACCAGCTTCGCGCCGATCCCCCTGACCTTATTCAGTGCAGCTCCCTGATTGCTCAACACTTTGTAGAGGGTGTCGAGCCCGGCTTGCTCAAGCGGTCTGATCACGCGCGGCGGAAGGCCGCATTCATGAATGCTTACCGTCTTGGCCCAAGTGGCGCGCGGCAACAGGTGGGGATGGCTCTGCTCCAGGGCCTCCTGCATGAAGGCGAAGATGTCCCGAGTCATGTCGTCCGGGGCCCCGGAACCATAGGGCGCCGGGTAGATGGGGTTCATCCACTGGCTCAGCATGACCGAGCAGCCGGAGCCATCGGATTTCATGGCGTGCAGCTTCCAGCTGAGGTCGTTGATGAGGTAGGGGAGGTTTGATTTCAGGCCATGATCCACCATGTATACGTCCCAGAGCGTGCCATCCTCACCCTTGTAGGTTTTGCCGAGGTGTTTGTGCCAGATCAGCTTAGCGGCTCGGGCGCTCTCCAGCTCCATGATGATGGTGTGACGGCGCTCCAGCTCGCGATCCTGCTCGTTGATGGCGCTCAGCAGCTCACTGATACGGCGCCCCAGCTTTAACACTTCCGCACGGTAGGAGGCTTCGTTGCTCTTGTGCTTGGCGATCGCAGTGCGCTGCTCCTCCAGCAGCTCGTTCTTCTCCTTGATGCGGCGTTTCATGCCTGCCGGATCAATGGCGTTGAGGTCGGCCAGTTGACGCTCGAGCTGGCGGGTGGCGTACTGCAGGGCGCCGTACTTGGTCTGGACATCGTTCAGGATGCGCTGGGCCTTGTAGAGCTCGTCTGCCATGGCCTCCAGCTCGGCGGCGCCTTCTTGCCGTGCTGCTGCAATGCGCTGCTCGGCTTCGGCTACCTGCTGGCGCAGCTGGCTGACCAGGGCAGCCTGGGTGAGCAGCTCGCCATCCCGGCCTTCCAGCTCGCCGATCAGGGTGTTGAACTCGTCGATGTGGGCGTTGGCCGCCTCGCTGATCATGGTCAGGTTGGCAGTGAGCAGGGTTTCAAAGCTGCCAATGGCGGCTTTGGCCGGGCCGTCCGGCATCAGCAGGATGTTGCGGATCTGGCTGGTGAGGGTGTGCAGGGCGAGACTGGTAGCCTCGCTGGGGTTCAGCGTGGTCATGGTTGGTCCTCTGGAAGTGCAAAAGCCACCGTTGGTGGCGGGGCGGGTGATCAGTAGTTGATGGTCAGATGGTCGATCTTGTTGCTGGCGATGTGCTTGATGAGGTTGATGGCTTTCCCCTCATCGATCCCTAGGCCCATCAGGTCCATCAGGATGGCGTTGTTGACGGTGCGGCGGTGCTCCATGTCGGCGGCGCGACGCTCGTCTTCCTGCTGCTTGCGTGCCTGCTCCTGCTCGATGCGCTGACGCTCTTGCTCTGCGGCGCGGGCAGCAGCCTCCTCTGCCATGCGTGCGGCGTTGGCTTCGGCCTGCTGGCGGGCCAGCTCGGCGGCTTCGGCATCGCGCCGGGCTTGTTCTTCACGTTCACGGGCGACCTGGGCTTGGCGTTGGGCCTCCTGCTCGCGGTGCTGGGCGGCTTCACGCTCCAGGCGCTGGCGATTCTCTTCCTGAAGGCGGGCTTGCTCCGCCGCCTGCTCGGCTATCAGGCGCTCGCGGTCGATGCGATCCTGTTCGGCCTGCTTCTGGCGCAGCTGTTCCAGCTCTGCCTGTTCGGCTTCGTACTTCTGGCGGGCTGCCAGGGCCTCGCCGAGGCGCTTGGTTGCGAGCTCCTTGGCGACGGTCGCCTGGGGCAGCAGCTCTTGCCAGGAGTCGTCCAGGGCGTTCTGCTCGACCTCCTGCAGCATGACCTGCAGGTCGGCGGCGGCGATCTCGATACTGGCAGAGGATCCCAGTTCATTGAGGCGGGCCAGTCGGGATTGCAGTGCTGCCACCCGGGCCTCCTCTGCCGCTTCGTACTGGGTGAGCGGGGCGCGCACCTCGTCTTTCAAGGTGTCCAGGGTGTCGCGCAGGGTTTTGCGGTTGGCGTCGATGCGCTTGGGGATCTCCTTGTACTGGTCGGTCAGCTCTTTGCCGAGCCCGTCCAGGTAGGTCTTGGTGCGGGCGACAGCATGGGCGACGCTGGCGATCTCCTTGCGGCCCTTGGCGGTGGTGATGTCGGGTACCAGGCTGGTTGCCTTCTGGCGGATGTCGGCCAGCAGTTCAGCCACGCCCTGGCCCTCGGTGAACAGGGCGACGGCGGTAGTGGGTTCGATGACAACCAGCTGGGCTTGGGTATTGTCGGTCTTGGCTTGTTCGGTCATGACGGGTCCTTAGGATTGAAAAGGCCCGCAGTGAGCGGGCCTGATGAGTTATTGCTGGGCGCCGTTCCCGGCACTGAGTTGCTTCTTGCGCTCGCCGGCGATCTGCTTGATACCTGCGATGATGTTCTGGTCGCCGGTTTCGTTGGCCCAGGTCCAGGCGGTGGTGTAGGCCTGCTGCCATTCGGTGGTATCACATGCCCCCTCGATGGCGGCGCAGTGGTCGGCGTAGGCGTTGGCGTGGTCCGCCTGGGCGGGTTCGGCCATCTGCTCATGCTCCAGGGTGACCGATTCGGTGCTCTGGCCGCGGATGGCATCCAGGGTGCGGCTCTTTGCCGGTGCGCCATGCTGCGGTTGGCTACCTGGGATCTCGTTGATGATGATCTCCTTGCCCTCCATCTCCTCGGCGGTGGGCTCGCTACCGATCTCCGGCCAGGCCTTGCGCAGCGCCTGCGCCTCGGTGCACTTGGCGAGCTGGGCATAGGGCCGCTTGCGCCACATGGCGTTGGGGCACTCGGTCTTGCCGCTCTGGGTGGCGTAGTTCTCCTTCCAGCGCTCCAGGGCGTGGAAGGCAACCCGCTGGCCGTTGACCATCTTATAGACGGTGTACTTGCACCACTGCGGGTAGGTGACCTTGATCTTGGCGCTCTGGTTGTAGGGGTCTTGGAACTCTTCGGTGACATCCGGCCCGAACACGGGTTCATCGGCCCCCGCGTAGTTGCCGGAGCGATCGGCCTGGATCCGGTACATGCCGATCCCGGGCATCGGCACATCCCGCCAGACCTTCTCTTTGCTGCGGGCATCGGTTACCTGCATGGGGACGAGGTGGACCGGCTTGAGCAGAATATCCAGGCCGCGCGCCTTACAGTAGTCGATGGCCATGACCACCGAATCGGGGTTGGCTCCCGGGTAAATGGTGTTGCACAGGGCGTTCCAGGTCGGCTCGTCGATGCCTCGCTGGACAAGAATGGGGAACTGGGCGGCGAAGTTATCGGCCGCCTGCTGTTTGAGGCTGGTGATGTTGCTCATGCTGCTTTCCTTGTCGCCCAGGCTGGGCGCTGGAGGGGTTTGAAGTCGTGCCAGTCGTTGTTGACCCGGCAGTCGTGGAAGCGATGGAGGTCGCGGCGGAACAGGTCCTTGCCCGCATCCTTCCAGTCATCCGTCAGGGGGCGCACCCGCACCGGGTAGCGGCCACAGTTCACGCTGGTGCTGACAGCCAGAAAGACGAATTCCGGCTCCTCGCCCATCACCCGGTGGAAGCCTTCGGAGTACATGGCATCCTGCACGTGGTAGCGGAAGTCCTCGACATGGCGCTCGAAGCGCCCCATATCGTCCACCGACTTCACGTCGATCATGATGGGGTGATTGCTCAGGTGGCGGTCGGGGCGGATCCGGCACAGCTCCTGGGTCTGGGGGTCAATCCAGTAGAAGGAGGCCTCGCTGTGCCCTTCCTGCTCCAGCAGCCAGCGTGCGTCCGGGTGGGCCATCACGCTGTCGCGCATCAGGTAGAGCTTGCGTCCCTCCTCGGCATCCATCACCGTCTTGCCCAGCTCGGCGCAGCTGGCCAGGAACTCTGCCTCTTCTGCTTTGCCGGCGTTGGTGCGGCGGTTGAACGGTGGGGCGATGATGAAGCGGTCTTTGAACTCGTCGGGCTCCAGCAGCAGGCAGTGGATGGCGCTGCCCATGTCGAAGGCCTTGAGCTTCTCTTCATCGAGCGGGGCGTTTTTGGCCCAGATGTAGGTGGCCGGGCTTTCGGCGATCTGGTCGAGCTGGCTTTTGCTGACCCCGGGGCCAGCGTGGTACTCCTCGTTGGAGAGGCCGAACACCCGGCCCAGCGGGTGTGCGGCGGACGTGTCGGCGAAGGCGTTCATAGAGGACCTCCTTCTGCTGTCAGTCTGCGACCTATGCGAGTGATGGCGCTTCTAATTTGGCCAAGCCTCACCCTCGCCCTGACTCGCTTCAATTTGTACTCGCGCACTTTCTGGCACCAGCAACAAACCTCATCCTTATCGACGCACTCCCGATAGAACTCTTCGAACTCAATGCATTCGTAAGGGTCTTGTTTTAGTGACCGGTATTCATTCACAACCGTCTCGAGGCATGGGGTGCCAAAGGAGTGAAAGTTACTTCCCTCTCCAGCTGTATCAACGCTTTTGCACCGAGAATATGCCTCAGAACCCAGCGCCTTTAGCCTGCGAACCTCATCGGCCCAGAAGGCGTGATCTCGCACCAGCGTTAAAATGCCAGTTTCTGTGGTTTTCATGCTGCGCTCCTTTGCTGGTACTGCTCCCATTGCTGGTCGCTCATGGCGTCGTGCAGGGCGGCGAGGTGACTGCGCCAGGCGGCCTGAGCGAGCTCTGCCAGCCCTGCATCGACCACCTGGTCAATGAACTGCGTCAGCGGTGCTTGCCGGCCTTCGTGCATCAGCAGCCAGATAGCCTGGTTGTAGTGGCGGTGCTGGTCGGCATTTACCTCGGCGAGCAGGGTGGCCGGGTCGGTTTCAAGCATCCCGGCCAGTAGCAGAGGGCGGTTTGTCGCGACCCACTCGGCGATCCACTCGGCCTTGGCGTTGGCCTCGGCCTCCTGGCTCTCCAGCAGGGCAAGCAGGGCTGTTTCGTTGGTCATGGCTACATCTCCATTTCCAGTCGCAGGGTGCGCCGTTCGTGATACTCCTCGATGGCGCGGCGGGTGGCGGCTTTGGTCTTGGCCATCCGCTTTTGCTCGGCGGATGGGGCGGCATCTACGTGGTACTTGCGGCGGGTGGGTGGCACCATCGCGCCGCGAAAGCCCATCAGCTGGGCTTCGGTCAGATTTTTCATGGTCTGGGTCCTCTTGGTTATCCGAAGGCGGCCACAGCTTCGACGCTATGGTGTTGCCAGCTCCACCGGAGCCGCCTTGGGATACCCGCTGTTGCCAGCGGGCTTGCCGGTTACGTCATCCGGCGCCGCCTGGTCAGCCGTTCGTACTGTCGCGATATCGCCGCTAATAACAGGTGTCCACCCCAGATTTGTGGACTGCTCTACCCATGCCGCTTGGTTTATTGACCCTGACCAGATGCAAAGCTGGCCTCCCACGAGGGGAGCTCGGGGCGCCATCACTATTGGCGCATGGATTGGCCGCTTCTAACGGCTTTCGGTCACATCGTTCGCACTCCCTGTTGTGTTGATGTCGCAATAATCGAGTGATAAATCGTTCACGTTCACGCACCGCTTTCCGGTTTTAACGGGGTATCGGCGCATCCCTACCGGCATCGGGATTCGTGGTTGTGAGCCGGTTCCAGGTTGTTAAAGAGCAGGCCCAGCCGAATTAGGCGTGAGCGAAGCCAAAGCATCCTTGCGGTGCTTGAGAAAGAGGCTTTGGCTACGGCGCTATGAGGGAAGCGCCAGACCCGGGTCAGATGGCGTTGCGGTGAAACTGTATGCGCCAGTGGAGGAGGGCGCTGTGCCTGGTGAAACCTGTGTTGCGAAGCTGGGCGGCTCGAGCAGCAACAATCTGGTGCCGCTCGGTGGCCATCATGGCAACCGCCAAGCGTTGCTTGATGGCTCGGCGGCGAGCAGCGTTGCCGTTCAGGCGGTCGGCAATGGCGGCTACGATCTGGTCGGCGCGTTTCGCGGCCCTGGAAAAAAGGCGTCTGGTCATGATACAGTCTCCGTTGTTGGCGAGTTGGTCCTCGCTAATTCCCAGTTGATTCGTCATGCTGGGTCCTGATTGCTGGGGTTGGTCCCTCGGCTTTCACTGACCGGGTGGTACCCGGTCCTTCGAAGCCCGCCTTGTGCGGGCTTTGTCGTTCTTACGCGCTGGTCAGGCGCTTCACTGCTGCCCTGGTTGGGGCTGGGTCCTGTTGCCGGGTGGTACTGAATTTGTTACGTCTGGCTACCGGTCGATGCTGTCGCCCTGGCGGTGCTCAGTACAACGTGTACCTGATGCGGTTTATAGTGTACTCGCGGTTCATTTAATGCAAGTTTTTTTTCGCTCTTTCTGTGGGCGCTTTTCTGCGGGCATAAAAAAAGCCGCATTGCGCGGCTTTTGGTGGGGTCGTGGCTACTTGCGATTCAGGCAGTAACGGCACCATTTGGTTAGCTTATCAGGCCTGTTCTTATTTTCTTCAAAGTTTGTTTTCAGGCGGCGCATACCGCACTTAGGGCAAATCTTATAATGGCGCTCTTCGCCTGGCGAGGTCATGCAGTCGATACACCATTTTGTCAGGCCGTCCGGGGTGTTTGAGTTGGAGCGGAACGAAGGGGTGGGCTTGGTTTTCCGGCACTTAGGGCAGCGTTTGACTGATTGTGGGGTAGTTTTTATCGCCTCGATCACAACACCCTTGGCTGGGGGTTCATCAATCACGCTGTAGGTTGTGCGGGTTACTGTCGTTGGTGGTTGAGGGGCAGGCCGCTCAATGGGTTGTTGCTGGATAGGTTTGTGGGTTGTCACCGGGCTATTGGCCTTTGTGCTGGCGATAGCGGTGAGATGGGTGGCCGTGTCGCGGTTGATTATCGCTTGCTGGGGCTCGGTATTGACGGGGGGGACGTTTTTGCTTTTTTCAAACTGACGTACCCCCTCTCGCATGATCGCCATCTGCTTGGAGTCTATTTCCCGCTGGCGTTCATAGGTGATTGAGCCCGAGTCAGTGAGTATTGTTTTCCGCTCGGTGATTGTTTCGCGTGTGCTGGTTTTTGTTCGGTTGTTGACCAGCCAGTAAACGCCCCCTGCCAAACCCAATAGCGTGAGCACGTCTTCCATCTGCATGGGGTTCCTCCCTATTGCTTATAACGCCTTTCTGGTGCTGCGCCGATGCTCCACCACGACGCCAATCAACTGGATCGTTTGCAGGTCTGATCTCATGGTTGGGAATACATCATTGAGCGGTGCCAGCTCGAACCACTCCTGACCCTTATCATTCACTCCGCGCGGGCGGTATTGTTTGATCGTGGCCTCGCCGTTGCCGTTCTTGGCAACCACAAACTCCCCGGGGCGGGGGCTTGCGTCTGGGTCAATGAGCACAACATCGCCGGGGCGGATCTCTGGCAACATGCTGTCGCCTTTGACGCGCAGGGCAAACGCATTTTTCCCCATTCGTGGATCCGCATAGATGTATTCGGTGCTGCCATCAATATCAGTGGCCCCGCAAGCCTCCGTCCAGGCGCCCGCCTGAACGTAATCGAGCACTGGGATCAGCCGCTGCGGTGTGCGGGTCATTAACTCCAACTCCGATTCACCGTATTGAAGCCAGGAAACCGACACCCCGAGCATGTTGGCCAGGGCGATCATGGTGTCACGCGCAGGGATGGCCTCAGCATTAAAATATTTGCTGACGGCCTTTGGGGTGACCCCGAGGTGTTGGGCTATTTTTGCGCCTCGGCCACGACTTGGCAGGCCAGCAGCGTTAGCTGCTTTTTGGAGTCGCTGGGCGAAGGCTGCCCTTTCATCGTTAGTTTGTACCATGGGTTCAATCGTAACGATATCTTGAGTCTCAATCAGTTCACGTTTATTATGAACTGTGAGTACATCAAGGAGGCATATCATGTCATCGTTCAAGACCATTATCTCCCATTGCGGAGTCATCCATATCGCCAAGGCGGCGAAGATTAGCCCGCGCGCGGTATACAAGTGGCTGGCTCGCGACTGTCTTCCCCGCACTGAATTTACCGGGGAGACGAATTACTCCGAGATCATCAGCGACCTGTCTGGCGGGACTTATTCGCCTGATGAGGTGAGGGCTGCCGGTCGTTATCAACCCAACCAAGCGGCCTAACCAGTCGCCCAACCATCCACAGGACCCAAGACCATGACCAATCTGAGCCTTATCGCAAACACCGAAATGACCATGGGCACCCGCGAGATTGCGGAGCTGCTTGGTAAGCAACATAGCAACATCAAAATTTCCGCCCAACGCCTTGCTGCCTCTGGTGTTATCGGAACCCTTGCAACGCAAGAGTTCCCCCACAACGGCAACATCTATGAGGAATACCGACTCAATAAGCGCGACTCGCTGATCCTGGTGGCCCAGAACTGCCCCGAGTTTACCGCCCAGATTGTGGACCGTTGGCAGGAGCTGGAATCCCAACAGGGGCCGCAGATCCCGCAGACCTATGCCGCCGCGCTGCTTGAAGCGGGTCGCCTCGCGCTGGAGGTGGAACAGAAAAACCACCTGCTGGCAGTGCAGGCGCCCAAGGTGGCATTTGCCGATCGCGTTGCCGGTGACGACAAGGGCGTCAATATCGGCAACTACGCCCGCGCCGTTGGGCTCGGCCAGAACGTGCTGTTCCGGGCGTTGCGCGAACACCGCATCCTGATGAGCGGCGGGAATCGGCACAACCTGCCATTCCAGGACTACATCGAGCGTGGGTACTTCACCGTCAAGGAGGGCACCCGCACCCATAACGATGAGACCGTCCCCACCTTCACGCCCATGGTGACCGGCAAAGGTCAGCAGTGGCTGACCAGACGCCTGATCGACCTTGGCTATTTGAAGCCCATCGCCGCCTGACCACCGGCCAGCTTTCTCACCCAACACAGAGGACCAACCCCATGGGAAGAGTATCGCTCCCCGATCATGAAAATATGAGCACCCGCTCCCCGCTGCGGGTGCGCGGCACCCCAGCTCAGCGCCAGGTATGGCAGGAAGTCGGCGCCGAGTGTGGCATGACTGAAACCGCATTTGCCCGCACCTCGCTGCTGATCCTGCTCAAGGCCATATCTCAGCACGAACCCCAGATCCTGGCGAGGGCCGTCAAACGGGCCAATCGAAGCCTGCTTGACCAGGGATTTCCGCCCGTCACCGTCGAGGAGATCCTGGATGGCTCCGGTCTGCCCGAGCGCGGCCTGCTCCAGTTCAGCCAAGCAGACGAGGCCGCCTACAACGAGGAGCGCCCGCTGCGCCCCCTGCAAAAACTCATCAACTTTGTCCTCGGGAGGTAACCCATGACCATGCAATTACGTCCGCCGCGCCCGGCATCCCAGCACGTCAGCGATCGCGACAACATCATCCTGAAGTCGGTCATGCACGAGCTGGCCCTAGCCCTCGACGAGCCGCTGATTTCGACTGCGCATGCCGCCGGTACCGACCGGCAGGCCATGCGCCTGGCCCGCGAGCTGGAAGCCCGCACCCTGGAGCGTGCCGAAGCACAACCCAGCGCATAAGCAGCACCTGCCCGCCTCACCAGCTGGCAGCTTAAACACCACAGGACCCAACAATGACCAATTCAACCATGGCCCATGGGGGCCACCCCTTGCTGAACGACCTCAACCACTGCCCACTGTGCGGCAGTGATCTGCAGTCCGGCACCAATGACCGCGCCTACGAGTGCCCCACCTGTGAGTACACCGAGCAGGAGGTGGCTTATGGTTAACACCTCATCCGTTGCCACCTGGGAGCTCTATGAGCTCAAGAAGCGGGAATTGCAAGCAATGGGGTTATCCCAGCGTGAGTACGAGCTGGCCGTGCGCCAGCTTGCTGATGAGCTGGGGGTGTGAGATGGCGGCGCTTTTGAAGTTTCCAGATAGACGCCCACAGAGTACCCCACAGGAGGTTCGTGTGGCAGACCTTGACGATGGCTATACCCGCTTAGCCAACGAACTGTATGACGCACTCATTGAGTCTGATTTAAGCAAGAACGAGCAAAAGATTGCGCATGCTATCTGCCGTTGCACTTATGGGTTCAACAAAAAGGTAGATCGCATTGCTGATAGCCAGATAGCAAAGCGCACAAAGCTGTCTCGGCAGGCAGTTAGCCTGGCTAAGAACACGCTGATTCGCATGAAGGTTCTAGTGTGGGAAGGTAGCAAGATTGGACCCAACAAGAACCTGAGCGAATGGGACATTTCAGAGTGTCATAGGAAGTCTGACATTGTCAGAGAAACCATGACAGAAAGTGTCAGAGAAACCATGACACATGTGTCAGAGGTAATCGGACACACAAAAGACAATATACCAAAGACAGTAAAGACAACCACTGATGGGGCATCAGCTTGCGCTGAACCCCCAGCAGTAATCCCCGAAAAGCGACCAGGGAAAAACACGCCCTACCAAGCCATCCTGGACGCTTATCACGAAGTCCTCCCAGAGATGCCAGCCATCCGTGAGCTGACCGATTCTCGCAAAACCAAAATCAGGAACTTCTGGACCAAGTTCAAGTTCGACGAGACCCGCTGGCGCGCCTACTTGGATTTCATCGCCAAGAACTGCCGCTGGATGTGCGAGAGCCGCCCGCGCCGCGATGGCGAGTCGGCCTGGAAGCCGAAGAACTTGGATTTTTTGGTGACCGAGCGGTGTTATCTGGGCGTGCGGGAGGGGCGGTTCAATGACGAGTGATGCAATGGGGTTTGTGCCCCCTCACAACTTCGAGGCGGAGCAGTCTGTGCTGGGCGGGCTGATGCTGCGGGCTGACTCGTTCCACGACTTGGGCCTGTCTGAGCGCGATTTTTACAGTCGCCCGCACCAGATCATTTTCGGGGCGATCTCCCAACTGATCGCCGCCAAGCAGCCGGTTGACATCATGACAGTGCAGCACCGTATCGAGCAGGACGGCGAGCTCGATGTTGCCGGCGGGTTTGCCTACCTAGTCGAGATCGCCAAGAACACCCCAAGCGCGGCGAACATCGTGACCTATGGGGGGATGGTGCGTAGCGCTGCAGAGCGGCGCTTCGCTGTTGCCAAGCTGCATGACTGTATCGCGGCGATGATGGAGCCTGGATTCAGCAACACCGATGAGCGGTTCGCTGCGATGGGGTCGCTGTTGTCTGAGGTCGATGCCAAGCGCTCTGGGGGTGTGACCGGGATTGCGGTACACGCCAGCGAAATCGTGCGGGACTGGTGTGATGAGCTGGATCGCCGGGCAAGCCGCCGCCCAGGGGAGATGACCGGTTATGCCACGGGGATCGCGTCCTTGGATGAGTTGCTCTACCCAGGTGGGATCAGCCCTACGGCGCTGGTGTGTATCGGCGCTCGACCGAAGATGGGCAAGACCACGCTGATGGCGAGTCTGTGTAACCACACGTCGCTGGTCAAGAAGCTCCCTGTGGTTGGTTTTTCGCTGGAGATGACACGGGGTGAGCTGTTCGAGGTCATGGTATCGCAAGCGTCCGGTGTCTCCGGCAAGCATCTGAAATCAATGTCTGACCAGTGCAAGATGGACAAGGCCTACGCTGTTGCCGCAGAGCTTGGTAACTCCAAACTCCATATCGCAGATCTGCCTGGGCTGACTGTGCACCAGGTGGTGCGTGAGAGTCGCCGGCTGAAGCGACAGTTCGGTCAGCTCGGGCTGATCGCTGTTGACTACCTGACGCTGATGACTGCCGACAAGGCTGAGCGTAACGATCTGGCTTACGGCGCGATAACCAAGGCGCTCAAGATGCTAGCCAAGGAGATGGGTTGCCCGGTGATACTGCTGACTCAGCTCAATCGAGGGCTGGAGCAGCGTGCAGACAAACGCCCGGTTCCCAGCGACAGCCGTGACACCGGCCAGATCGAGCAGGATTGCGATGTGTGGATCGGCTGTTATCGCGATGAGGTCTATAACGAGGCTTCCCCGATGGCAGGAGTCATGGAGTTGCTGGTCAGGCTCAACCGAGGCGGTAAGACGGGAACCGCTTACTGCCAGTTCCATGATGGGGTGATCTCAAATATCGACCAGCAAGAGGTTGCGCGCATGGCACATGCTGCAGAAGTGGAACGCAGCAAATCCAAGCCAGCGAAAGGGGGGTGGGATGGCTGATTTTTTCAATCCTGACGTGATCGCCGCGCTGGGATACACCGACCAGCGGCGTGGCGCAGGGCATTGGCTGGTGCAGAGCACGACGCCGGAGCGAGTGGCGGAGGAAGCCGCACGGCTGAGAGCCGCGCCAGTGCTGGTGTTGCGGTGTGATGCTTCGTTTGGAGCTGTGGATAACTTCGAAGGGGAGGGCCTTGCCAACCAGTGACACAAGGGGTACCGCGCCGTACCATTGCCAGTGCCGGACCTAGACCACCCGGCCGTTGACCAAAAGGACCCGACCATGACCAAACCGCATACCCGAGATCTATCCATCGCGACCCAGTTGGGGCGCGTGATATCCATCATGAGCGACGGCAAGGCCCGCACCCTGCGCGACATCGAGCGCGAGTGCTGGAGCCGCTACGGCCACGCCGACACCCAGGCCGCCATCAGCGCCCGCCTGCGCGAAGTCTGCTGCCACGGCTGGGAGAAGCACTCCAGCAACCAGAATATCGACGGTAAGCAGGTGTGGCATTACCACCTGACCCCGTTCCCCACCACCGAGGCCGTTGCGGCTAAGGCGGTGGCAGCATGAGATTCACCCACGCTATCGCAGCCGTTCTGGCCGCCACTGCTGCCCAATCGCCCTGGTTCAACCCGCTTGATTTCAAGCCTGGCCATGGCTTCTGCATCCCCAACCCGCGCAATGACCGGGCCGCACAGCGTCAGCGTGCCGCCTCCAAGCGCCGCAACAAAGCCAAGCGGGGGTGAGGATGAGCCAATATCCAAAGCACTTCCTGCGCAGCCCTGAAATCCGCGCACGCGCCTGCCAGCTGGTAGCAAGTCTGCCGGTTGACCAGAACAAGCCGCTGGTCCTCGAAATCAAGGAGATGACCCGCAGCCTGGCCCAGAACGCTCTGTTTTGGGCGGTAATGACCGACATCGCCGAGCAGGTCAACTGGCACGGCCGCAAGCTCTCCAAGGAGGACTGGAAGCACGTTCTCTCCGCCGCCCTGTACCAGCAGGACGTGGTGCCGAACATTGACGGTAACGGCTTCGTGGTGCTGGGCAAGTCCACCTCCAAAATGACCGTGCGCGAGATGCGCGATCTCATTGAGCTGGCCCAATCCTTCGGCGCCCAGCAGGGCGTGAAGTTCGGGGATGAATCCCGTCGAGGTTTCGACTGGGTGGCGGCCTACGGGAGGGCTGCAGCATGAGCAAGACCAAGGCTGATAAGCAGTGGTTGGACGATGTGAGCTCTCTGTGCTGCATTGCTTGCCGAAATGCTGGCCTGGGGGCGAGCCTCGCCGAAATTCACCATGTGCGCTCTGGGTCTGGCATGGCCCAGCGCTCTGCTCACACCCAGGTGCTGCCTCTTTGCCCTCGCCATCATCGCGCCTGCTACCCCACCGGCTTCCACGCCGCACCGCGTTCCTGGCAGCAAGAGCACGGCAGCGAGGAGACCCTGCTGGAGCAGGTGGCCCAGGAAGTCGCTGAACTGCGCAAGAACACCATCGGGAGGGCGGCGTGATCCATCTATCCGCCCTCGATGCGACCCGGTTGCTGGGTAGCAGCCCGAAGGTCAGGAGCGCAGCCAACCAGGTGCGCAAGGCGCAGCAGGTCACCTCCCTGCACGACAAGGTGCTGACCCAGCTGGTCGGCCTTCCTGACCCCGCCACCGAGCTGTTGTTTCACCCCAAGCGCCGCTGGCGCCTCGACTTCGCCTGGCCCACCCGCATGATCGCCCTTGAGGTCCACGGCGGGATCCACTCCGGTGGCCGGCACACCCGGGGGAGGGGGTTCGTAGAGGACCGTGCCAAGATGAACGAGGCCACCTTGCTCGGGTGGACCGTGCTGGAAGTTACCCCGGAACACATCAAATCCGGCCAGTTGCGCGCCTGGCTGCTCGCCGCCTTCAATCAGGACCCAGACCAGAGGACCAAACCATGACCAACTCTATCGAAATGGCTCTGCGCCTTTTCTCACCGAAAGGCGCACTACATGAACCCTCGTCTGGTCGCTCCAGTACGCTGGGGAGGGAGGAGTTTCTGGGAGCCCTGCAGGTGGCCGCAAAGAGCAACCCGCAAGGACTTCAGTTCCTTATGGCTGACCACCTGGGGGATGAACAAGCCCTTGCGTCGCTGCTGGCCCACTTCTGCACCACTCTTGGCAGCAGCGATGCCGGTGGCATGGCCATGGCTATCCTGCTGCGCCGCCCGCTGCCTGAGCAGCTGGATCACCTGGTACTTTGCCACCCTCACTATGACAAGGAGCGCCGCCGGGCCGCCGTGGTGATGGAGAAGGCCAAGCGCGCCCACCGGTCCGGCAATGATCACGAGTACCAGCGCCTTCTGGCTGAGCGGAACGAGATCCTGTCCCTGGCCAATGACCACTGTGTCGCCGAGATGATGCAGTCAGGGCGCTGCCCGCACTGCAATGGCACCGGGATCCGCCCGCGCAAGGGTGACGGCTGCCCGAAGTGCCACGGCACCGGCCGGGTCGTGCCACACGTAGAGTTGGTGTCGCGCCGGTTCGGGCAGGAGATGAGGCAGGCCGTAGAGCGCGCTGTTGATGAGGTGATCCACCAGGCGTCAGACCTGTCAAAGATCATGGACCGACAGGTGAGGGAGATGCGGGCGGCTTAGGTGCGGAGAGTTCGCCGCCGAGCAGGCGCAACCCCATGAATAGACGCAGTGATTGAATCCACCCCTCCCCGGCGTTAGTATTGCTCAAAGATGGCCAGAGTCCCCGTGACCCTGGCCTTTTTCATTTCTGGCCCGCCTCGTGCGGGCTTTGTCGTTTCTGGAGGGGCGATGACGCCTGACAAGGATCCACAGAACTACAGCGTGCTCGCCTATCTGGCATTCGGCGGGCTGAGCGTATGGGGAGGGCTTGTGACCTACATACAGACGGTGAAACGCGAGGGAAGGCAGTTCCGATGGGCCGAGGCGCTGCTGCAGGTGGTGGTGTCAGGGTTCGCCGGGATGTTGACCATGCTGCTGAGCTGGTACATCGCAGCCCCGCTCCCGTTGTGCGGCTTCATGGCTGGCCTGGCTGGCTTGATGGGGTCGAAAGCACTGGAGCTGTACGAACGCCGGGCAACCGGCTGGATGGGAGGGAAGGAGTGATGGTGAAAATGCGTTGGGTAGATGAGGCCCGTCGGCATATCGGTCTGACGGAGATCAAGGGGCCCCAGCACAACCCCGAGATCGTGGCGATGTGGAAGGCCATCAAGCGGGGCGGGATCAAAGACGATGAAACCCCATGGTGCGCCGCCTTTGTCGGGGCGTGCCTGGAGCGGGTCGGCATTCAATCCACCCGGTTCGAGGGTGCGCGTTCCTATGCCTCCTGGGGGGAGAAGCTGGAAAAGCCGGTGGCGGGCTGCGTAGTGGTGTTCTCCAGGGATGGTGGCGGACACGTTGGGTTCGTAGTGGGGCAGGATAAGGCTGGCAATCTGCTGGTATTGGGCGGCAACCAAGCTGACGCGGTGAACGTGAAGGCGTTCCCTCGCTCCCGGGTAACCGCATACCGCTGGCCCGCCGGTGAGCCGAAGCCTGTAGGGGAATTGCCTGTGATGGCTGCGGCAGAGTTCTCGAAGTCCGAGGCATAGGCGCAAGCCTTGCCAATATCGCCGGGTAACCGGTAACAGCAGAGGAGAGTGCGATGGAACACATCGTTCAGGTGGTCATCAACTGGATTGTCATCCTGATGGCTGTAGTGGGCGGCGCGTCCATGGTGGTGCAGGGGCTGGCCAAGATCGCGGCCGTCACCCCGTCCACCCGGGACGATGAGGTGATCGGGAAGGTGCAGGCCTTCTTGGTTGGCCTGACCAAGGTGCTGGACAAGCTGGCTATGAACCTGCCGGCTGAGAAAGCCAGGAAGCAATAACATGAACAGCTTGCTCCAACTGCTCGACATTCTAACGGCCCTTCTGGGCCGTTGGCTTAAGCAGGAGAGGGCAAGGGAGGTGCAGGAAAGCCATGACAAGAATCATGCGGACCCACAGGGGCGTTTTGCTGAGCGTTTCGGTGCTGCTTCTGGCCAGTTGTCAGACAGCTCCAAGCCACACAGCGAACTGCCCGCCACCCACACCCAGGCTGACATGGAACCCCGCCGCTAATGGCGGGGTTTGTCTTTCTGGGGAATCCACAGCCGACCTACTGGACTATCTCGATGCACTGGAGCGATGCGGTGGTTAATGGCATTACCGTGACCGGTGTTATCACTCAGGTGAGGGAGTATGACGGGAGTCAGGCCCTGGTCACCCTGAATACTGGCGTCTCCGTCGTAGTACCGGCTACCCATGAGCCTGTACCTGGTGATGCCATCGTCGAAGGCGAGCTATCCATCTAAATGGCAAAGACCGACTGGGCACAGCTCAATGCAGAGTTCCTGCAGGAGCATGAAGCGACAGGCATCAGTGCGAAAGACTGGTGTGACAGCCGCGGCCTGAACTACAACTCGGCGCGTCGCTATTTGAAATCTCGGGGGCAATCCCCTGCGCAACCTGACAAATCTCGCGTAGCTGCGCAATCTGCGCATTCCGAAGTGCGCAAAACTGCGCAATCTGCGCAAAGTGCGCAAACCAAAGGGAATGAGGCAAAGGCCAAAGGGGGAGAGCGAAGAGGGGAGAAGTCCTCGGCATCCACTTATACCCCGGCCAGCTTGGACCAGAACTCGAAAACCAACTCGGGGCGCCAGCCAGATGGGCGCTTTGACAAGGGAAATCGGGAGTCCGTAGGCAACCAAGGCAACCAGAACCCACCGAATAAGTGGCAACCCGGCGACCGCCCGGCGCTGACCCATGGCGGTTATGCCAAGTTCCTCGATGCCGAGGAGCTGTTCGACCAGGCCCGCGAGCTGCAATTACGCGACGAGCTGGACTTCACCCGGGCTCGCGTCATCTCCGTCACCAAGCTGCTCAAGGGGTTGCAGCAGGACCTGGTCACGGCCAGCGAGATGACCGACCGGATTGCGCTCTACGACAAGATCCTGAAAGCCGAGCAAGCCCTCGACCGCAACATCCAGCGGATTGAGTCCATCGAGCGCACCCTGAGCGCCCTTCGCATCGACGAGGTGAGCGTGCCGAAGATTGAGGAGGACACTCGCCGGATCCGGGCTGCGGCCCGCAAGCTGACCGCCGAAGCAGATCGCCTCGAGAAGGATGGCGGCAGTGAGTCCACGCCGGTCAGTGAGATGGTGACTGAGTTGCAGGGCATGGGGACCGGGGGGCTGATGTCGTGATAGTATTTACAAATGTCATTAGCGCGGGTTGGTGAGATGAAAATTTACAGCGTGGGAGAATCAGGAGC
Source organism: Aeromonas sp. PS2Canimalfood6 (assembly GCF_048276795.1). NCBI lineage: Bacteria > Pseudomonadati > Pseudomonadota > Gammaproteobacteria > Aeromonadales > Aeromonadaceae > Aeromonas > Aeromonas sp. PS2Canimalfood6. The sequence goes on along the minus strand of NZ_JBLUXC010000020.1, from coordinate 34,575 downwards.
TTTGGTGAGCATTGGTGATGATAGCGTGCTGCCAAAGGATGTAAGTCACGCCCTACGCCGTGGTGAGAGGCTAACCTATTGTCTGACGGATGCGATGGATGGCTTTGATGGTGGCTCTGTTACGTTTGAGCCGACATTGATATATCAAGATGGCAAACTTCATGAGTGTGGGTCTGTAATCCGGGATGCCAGAGAAGCTCAGGCATTCGCAGAGTATTACGAGCGTTACACAGAGCTCACCCCATGCAGGAGCCAGCCATGAAACAAAAAGAGCGCCAGGCCACCCAAAGAATTTTGGCTATTGAGGCTATCGCCAAGCTGCGCTCTGTGTCAGAGCTGTTTGGTGTTGAGGATGTCGGGCTTGACGATGAGCAGGCTACGGCTGACTTCAAGCGTTGGGATGAAAAGATCACAGAGCTTGAGCGGTGGATAAAAGATGAAAGCCCGATCGCCTGAACTTGCTTCCACTGGAGTAATAATGAGAATTTATCGCAAGAATGAGGCTGGGGAAGCGGTTTACATCGCCGATTGCTCATTGCCTCAGGAGGTGTGCGACGCCGTTGATTCAGGGCGTGAGGCGCAATACGAGTTGCCGCCAGTTCTGGGGCCATCGCGACAAATTGGTTATGACATCGAACCTGATTACGCCGCTACTGTCACCATTGAGCGCGTGCTCCTCGAGCCATACCGCCTTTACCGCAACGGCGCGCTGGTCGAGATGGGCGCAATGATTGCAGATCCCAGTCATGTGAGGATGCTGGCCGAAAACATTCAGCAGCGTGCCGCAGCCAGGGCAGAGGTCAACGCCATCACCGCAGCATGGCAAGAACGAACATAACTACAGCATCACCCACACCAACCCGCTTCGGCGGGTTTTTTATTGCCTGAGATCCCACGATGACCGAACTAGATACCTCCGCCATGACTGAGCAGGAGCAGATGGCCTACATCCGCTCGAAGCTCAGCGATAAGTGGTGGCGGATGAACAACCTCTACATGATCGAGAACGAGCAGGGCCAGCTGGTGCGCTTCAGGCTGCGCCCGGCGCAGGAGCTGCTGTTCCGGACCATGTGGTACCTGAACATCATCCTCAAGGCGCGTCAGCTCGGATTCTCCACGGCCATCGACATCTATCTGCTGGACGAGGCGCTGTTCAACAAGAACCTCAAGTGCGGGATCATCGCCCAGGACCTGACGGCCGCAGGTGAGATTTACCGCACCAAGATTGAAGTCCCGTTCGATAACCTGCCCGGCTGGCTCAAGGCCCAGTTCAAGGTGGTGACCCGGCGCGGCGGGGCGAATGGCGGTCACATCCTGTTCCGGCACGGCTCCAGCATCCAGGTGGCCACCTCGTTCCGCTCCGGTACCGTGCAGCGCCTGCATGTCTCCGAGCACGGGAAGATCTGCGCCAAGTACCCCGAGAAGGCCAAGGAGGTGCGAACCGGGACGCTGCAGGCGATCCACCCGGGCGCCGTGGCTTTCATCGAGAGCACGGCCGAAGGGGTGGGGGGCGACTTCCACGCCATGAGCATGAAGTCCCTCGAGCTGGCCAGGGCATCCGGTGAACTCAGTCAGCTCGACTGGAAGTTCCACTTCTTCGCCTGGTGGCAGGATCCCAAGTATCGCGGCGACGTCCCCGCTTCCGGTGTGGTGATGAGCAAGACCCAGGCGGAGTATTTCGCCGCGGTCGAGAAGTCGATGGGTTGCACCATTACCGACGAACAGCGGCAATGGTACGTGCTGAAGGAGTCCACCTTGGGCGCGGAGATGAAGCAGGAGTTCCCCAGCACGCCGCTGGAGGCCTTCCTAACCTCTGGGCGCCGGGTGTTCGACCCCATCCATACCATGGATGCCGAGGGCGATTGCATGGCCCCGCTCATCGTCTATGACATCGACCCAGTGACCGGCAGGCGTGAGAAGGCCCGCAAGCCGGAGAAGCTGGACGAGCGTGGCCAGCGCTCCCTCGAGAACATGCTGCTGGTCTGGGAGCTGCCAGATCCCGACGAGGATTACGCCATCGGCGCTGACGTGGCGGAAGGTCTCGAGCACGGCGACCGTTCAAGCCTCGACGTGACCGCCAAGAGCGACGGCCGGCAGGTGGCCCACTGGTTCGGGCATCTCGACCCGGGGCTTTTTGCCCAACTGCTTGCTCACGTTGGCCGGTTCTACGGCACCGCAGAGCATGGCCCGGCCTACATCGGCCCGGAGCGCAACAACCACGGTCACGCTGTGCTGCTCAAGCTCCGTGAGATCTACCCGACCCGGCGCATCTACACCCAGGAGCACATCGACCGGGACCGCGACGACGAAACGCCACGCCTCGGCTGGCTCACCACTCGGCAGTCCAAGCCGATCCTGGTTGATGGCCTCAAGGCCCTGCTGCGTGCCGGGCAGTCCGGGATCCGCTGGATCGGTACCATTTCCGAAGCCACCACCTACGTCTACGACAAGAGCGGCAGCATGAACGCCCAGGACGGCTGCTACGACGACCAGCTCATGAGCTACATGATTGCCCAAGAGATGCGTGCCCGGATGCCGGCCCGCATCGTCAAACCTGAATCCTTCCGCAAACCCAAGCACTGGATGGCCAACTGATGATCAACGCCCAACCCAAGGCCCCTGAAAAAGGCGGCCTCGATACCCCGCGCCTGCTCAAACTGATGAGCGATATCAACGGCCAGCCGGACTGGCGAAGCCTTGCCAATCGAGCTTGCGCTTACTACGACAACGACCAACTGCCACCTGCGGTAAAAAAGGCACTCGATGAACGCGGGCAGCCCATCACGATCCACAACCTCATCGCCCCGACTATCGACGGCGTGCTGGGGATGGAGGCCAAGAGCCGCACCGATCTGATGGTGATCGCCGATGACCACGACGACGAGCTGGAGCAGCTGGCGGAGGCCGTCAACGCTGAATATGCCGATATGTGCCGCCTGGGTGGACTGGACCGCGCCCGAGGCGAGGCGTATGGCGGCCAGATAAAGACCGGTGTGGGCTGGGTTGAGGTATGCCGCCGCGATGACCCGTTCGGCCCGCGCTACAAGTTCAGCAACGTCCACCGAGACGAGGTTTATTGGGACTGGCACAGCAGGGAGCCGGACCTAAGCGACTGCCGCTGGTTGATGCGCCGCCGCTGGGTCGATCTGGATGAGGCCAAGACCATGTTCCCGAGCAAGGCACAGGCGCTGCAGTGGGGCGTCAACGACTGGGAGGGGATGGTAAGCCTGACCGCCATCGAGGGGATGGATCCCAACCTAGTCAGTGCCTATGACGAGTGGAGTCAGTTCAGCGGCAAGGAGATAGAGTGGTGCAGCCGGGAGCGGGACCGGGTGCTGCTGCAAGTGGTCTACTACCGCACCTACACCATGCGTCAGGTGCTGAAGCTCGACTCAGGCCGGGCGTTGGAATACGACAAGACCAATCAACTGCATCTCGCTGCTGTGGCCATGGGGCGCGCCAAGCTGGAACGCTGCCCGGTGGCCGTGATCCGGGAATCCTGGTTCGTCGGCCCTCATCATCTGGTTGATCGACCCTGCTCTGCTCCCCACAACATGTACCCGCTGGTGCCGTTCTGGGGGTATCGCAAAGACCGCACCGGCGAACCCTATGGGCTGATTGCTCGAGCCATGCCGGCGCAGGACGAGGTGAACCTGCGGCGTATCAAGCTCACCTTCCTGCTGCAGGCCAAGCGCGTCATCATGGACAAGGACGCCACCAACATGAGCCGGGATCAGGTGCTGGAGCAGGTCGAGCGCCCTGATGGCTACATCGAGCTCAACCCGGACCGCGCCAACAAGACCAGCGTGAGCGATGCCTTCAAGGTGGAGCAGGACTTCAACGTGGCGGCCCAGCAGTTCCAGGTGATGCAGGACTCGGTGAAGCTGATCCAGGACACCATGGGGGTTTATGCCGCCTTCCTGGGCCAGGGCTCCACCGGGCAGTCCGGCGTGGCTATCAGCAACCTGGTGGAGCAGGGGGCGACCACGCTTTCGGAGATCAACGACAACTACCGGATGGGCTGCCAGCAAGTGGGGCAGTTGGCGCTGGCGTACCTGCTGGAAGACATGGCCAGCAAGCGCAACTACAAGGTGACAGTGAACCGGGATGACCCGCGCCGCCGCAAGGCTGTGGTGATTAACGTGGAGCAGGAGGATGGCAAACTCACCAATGATGTGACCCGGCTGCGGGCACATATCGCACTGGCGCCGATCCAGCAAACAGCCGCTTACAAGCAGCAACTTGCCGAGCGAATGACCCAGGCTATGTCCCAGCTGCCGCCAGAGGCCGCCGCTGCCTGCTTCGATTTGCTGGTTGAGCTGATGGATGTACCGCGTAAGGCTGAGTTCGTGGAGCGGATCCGCAATGCCCTGAACATCCCGAAAGACCCGGACGAGATGAGCGATGAGGAGCGCGCCGCTGCCGAGCAACAGGCTCAGCAGGCCCAGATGCAGCAGGAGCTGGCCATGCGCGAGATGCAGGCCAAGTTGGCAGAACTGGAAGGCAAAGCCGCCAAGTGGCAGGCAGAGGCCCAGCGCATCGCCAAGCTGACCGACTCCATCCGGTTTGAGGATGCTCTCAAGCAGGCCCAGACCGGCAAGACGTTGCAGGAGATGGAGCGCCTTGCTGCCGAGCAGCAGAGCATCCAGGGGGAGCAGGCTTTGCTGCAGGCCCAGCTGTTGGACACCATCCAACAGCAGATCGACGCCATCGCGCTCTGACAGTTGCTTTCCTGACCTGCCAGCGTTACGATTTCCCCAACATGGCCCAGTCTCTCGAGATTGGGCCTTTTCGTTTCCAGACCCGGCCATTGTGCCGGGTTTTTTATTTGGAGTGGGCCATGACCGACAGTGTTGAGTTGAAAGGTGTACTTGAAGCAGCCCTCAGCGAAGATGGCGGCATTATCCTCATCCGTAACGCGATGGCCGAGTACCAGTCGCACAAGAAGGTTCATGCGGCTGTAATCTCAGAAGTTCACCCCTGCGACGAGCATGGCAACTTCATGATCGACATCACCAACCCGCTCTATGACGGCATCACCATCCCTTACATGGTCACCCATGACATGGTTGCCCGCTTCACCCCTGGCGTTGGTGACTACATCGTGCTGTATGAGAACAACTATGTGTCATTCAGCCCGAAAGATGTGTTTGAGGGTGGATACCTCATGATCGAATGGCCATCCGTGTGCGCCAGTGAAGAAGATGCCGAAATGGAACGCGAGATCCAGACTCTCGGGCTGACAGCGCCGCGTGTTACTCCGGACCAGATCGATGCTCTGATGCGTGGCGTTCGCTATGAGGTGCAGGTTGTGCCTGGCACCACCACAACTCTGGCCACCGCCATTGCTGCCAACGACTTCACCCTTGCCATCGGCATGACCGCCTGCGCCGACCCTGCCAACTTCAATGCAGATCTTGGCGCCAAGTACGCCATCAAGGATGCCGAAGCCAAGGCCCGCCAAGAGCTGTGGAAGCTGGAAGGGTGGCGGCTCAAGTGTCGCCTTGAGAAACCTGTGCTGTTGGTGAGCGGCTACAGCCAGATATCAGGAGTCATTAACGCGGACAAGGTGCGCGTGGTTGATGGCGGAAGCCCCAAATCAAGCCACATTGAGCGCATGCACCAAGAACATGATCAACTGGCTGAGCGAACCAGCAAGCTGGAGGCTTTCACTGGGACAGTCAACTTTTGCGCCCTGAGCGCAGATGAGCAGAACCGGATGAAGCGCCAACTGGTCGCCATGCGTGAGTATCTGGCCGCACTGACTGAACGGATTGTGGCAGCAAAGAATCCTTAGCGATAGACGACAGACCTTGCCCGCCTTGTGCGGGCTTTTTTGTGCCCAGCCCCAGCCGGGGAGCGCTTTTACCGAGAGCCTTCCCCCGCTTGGGTAGCGATACCACCCACTGAAAACCCACGAGGACAACCATGGATAAGAACATCGACAACCTGAACGGCACTGAGAGCCTGGACGAACTGGAAGCCATGCTGGAGGCGATCGAGCGTGAGCCCGATGCCGAGCTGGATGATGGCACTGCTACCGAGCAAACGGACGTAGACCCCGCGCCGTCGGCGGGTGAGGTGGCAGCCGGTATCGAACAAGCCAACACCGAGCAGGGCGGTGAAGGGGCCACGGAGCCTGAGAAGGTGATCCTGGCCAAGAGCGGTAAACACACCATCCCGTATGAAGTGCTGGAGCAGGCACGCAATGAAGCCAAGCAACTGCGTGAGCAGCTGGCTCAGTCGCAGCAAGCCCAAGCTGAACGGGACAAGCTGCAGGCGCTGATGGAGAAGCACGGGATCAACCCCGACGTTGACCCCGACGACATCAGCCAGGAGGAGCTCGAGCAGTTGGCGCAGGACTACCCGGATCTCGGCAAGTCCATCGCCGCCATTGCCCGCAAGCTCCAAAAGCTGGAGCCCCAGGTCGCCCCGCAGCAGGTTCAACCCACCCTCAACCCGGTACAGGCCGCACTGCAGGCGGTACCTGATCTGGTGAGCTGGCGGGAAAAGGACCAGGACCGTTTCGACTTCGCCATCATCGTCGATGAAAAGCTCCAGGCTGATCCCACGTGGCAAGGCAAGTCGCTGGATGAGCGATTCGCAGAGGCGGCGCGCCGCACCAAGCTGGCCTTTGGTGATGAGGTCATCCCTCCCGCCAAGGCCCCCAGCAAGGAGGCGGAGAAACCTACCGACTTTATCCCGTCCAGCCCATCGGCTCTCGGCCAGACCCATCATGCAGCCCCCACTGGTGTGGAGCGCTTCGGCACCATGTCTCAGACCGAGCTTATCGGCGAGATGGGCGCCATGACGGACGCCCAAATGGAGGCGCTGCTGGAGCAGGCCGGGTTCTAACCCACCCCCCATTTCAATAAGCCAACCCCGACCACTGTGTCGGGGTTTTTGTTTTCATGTAGGAGAGGACCATGACCCAAGTCACCTCGGCGCAAGCCAACAAGATTTTGCAGGCCGCACTGTTTACGGCGGCCAACCGTTCCCACTCGCTGGTGAACATGCTGACCGAAGAGGCCCCCAAGGGCGCCAAGGTCAACGGCGGCAAGCAGACCAGTGCAGGTGCGCCGGTAGTTCGCATCACCGACCTGACCAAGCAGCGCGGCGATTCCGTAGATATGCAGCTGTTCCATCAGCTCTCCGGTCGCCCGAGCATGGGCGATCAGAAGCTGGATGGCCGCCTGGAGTCCCTGTCCTTTGCGGACTTCGCGCTCAAAATCAACCAGACCCGTCACGGCGTGGATGCTGGCGGCAAGATGAGCCAGCAGCGCACCAAGCACGACCTGATCAAGACCGCCCGCACGCTGCTTGCTGATGGTTACTACGGCCGACTGGTTGATCAGCGCGGCTTTGCCCAGCTGGCCGGCGCCCGCGGCGACTACTACGCGACCGATATCATCCTGCCGCTGGCGGATGACCCGGAATTTGCCGATATCATGATCAACCCGCTGACTGCGCCCACCTACGAGCGCCACTTCTTCGGTGGTGATGCGACCAGCTTCGAAGCTATCGACGCGGCTGACCGCTTCAATCTGGGCTGCGTGGACAACATGTCGCTGTTCCTGTCCGAGATGGCCAACCCCATCCAGCCGATCCGCATGGTGGCGGATCCGTCCGGTGGCGAGCCGCTCTACGTGCTCTATGTCACCCCGCGCCAGTGGCACGACTTCTACACCTCCACCTCCGGCAAGGATTGGCAGGCGATGCTGGCTGCCGCCATGGAGCGCAGTAAGGGCTGGAACCACCCCATCTTCCGGGGTGAAGGGGCGATGTGGCGCGGCATCCTGGTCAAGCCCTACAAGGGCATGCCGATCCGCTTCAACCAAGGCAGCACCGTCAAGGTGTGCGCCGCCAACTCCGCGACCGGTGCGGAAGTGGACAAGGTTGCCGGTACCACCATCGACCGGGCGGTCCTGTTGGGCGGTCAGGCGCTGGCTAACGCCTTCGGCTCTGGCGAGCAGGGCGGCTCCTTCGGCATGCACGAAGAGAAAACCGACCACGGCAACAGCACCGAGATCTCCATCAGCTGGGTATCCGGCCTGCAGAAGATCCGCTTCAAACAGCGCAACGGCAACATTCAGGACCATGGCTGCATGGTGCTGGATACCGCGGTGAGCGCCATCGCTCGCTAAGCCGCTGACAAATGGGGCGGAAAGGCCCCATCCCAACACTATCTGACCAGACAAGGAGCCATATCATGGCCAAGACTACCCTGATCGCACGAGCGTACCGCTGGTTTATTGGTTCGTTCGGCAACCTCTCTATCTCCCCGACTCTGGTGGCCAAGCTGGCGGCAGTGCCGTCCGGCGATGTCATCGCCTTTGGTGACAAGGTGGAGCCCAACCTGAAAGTGGTTGGCGCCACCCTCATCAGCGGTGCGCTGGGTGCCAGCACCACGCTGACCGTCACCGTCGGTTCGACAGTCATCATCAACGCCGAAGGCACGGCAACGGCGGTATCCAAGTATTTCCCGGTGGACGATCTGAAGACGCTGCCCGACCAGGAGATCACCCTCACCGTCGGCGGCGGCGCAGCAACAGGCACGGTCAAGCTCAAGCTGCACTATGAGGTGATCGGCAACCTGTAAGGCTGCCCGTCACGCCATGCCCGGCCCTGTGCCGGGCTTTTTCGTTTCTGAATAGGAGTCATCGCAATGAGCGACAAAATTGCCGTGGTTTATATCGGCGACAAGCTGAGCAAGAAAGACACCGTCACAGGCAGCCGCATGGTGTTCCCGCGCCATACCGCTGTTGATGTGGAAAGCCACATCGCCATGCAACTGCTGGAGTTCCCGAGCGTCTGGATCCGCCATGAGGCACTGGCTGGCGAACTGGAGCGGCAGGAGACCACTGCCCAGGCTGCCGCCGAAGAGCAGGAGCGCCTCGCCGCCGAGCAGGCCCGCCTGGCGGAAGAGCAGAGCATGGTGGTCGGTGAGCGTGACCTGGCCAAGATGACCTCTGCCCAACTGGCCACCCTGGTGGAAGGGGAAGATCTGGATATCGAGCCGCAGGGCCCGCAAGAGAAGGTGCCCGAATACCGGGTGCGCGTGCGTGATGCCCTGAAGGCCAAGCTGGCAGAGCAGGGGGAATAACATGCAGATGGTGTCGCGTGAGCAGTTCCTGCCCACCGTCAGGCTGCACATCACCGGCCCGCTCGAAGTCATGCTGGGTGAGGCCGTCACAGAGGCGGCCATCACGTTCTGCCGGGAGTCGGCCTTGCTGACCCTTGACCGACTACTGCCCAGCGCGTCAGCCGGCAGCCTGGTGGAGGTCTGCAACATCAGCGGGATGACATCGTGCAATGTGCTGCACCTGACCGGTGAAGGGGGCGCGCCATTTGTCAGTGGGCGTGACTACTTCGCCATGTCGGCCAATGAGCTGAGCATCCTGACTGATCTCAGCGATGCGCGGATCTGGTATGTGGCTGCCCCGGTCAAAGGCGCCACCGACCTCCCAGCCCAGCTCTACCACGATCACGCCGATGCCATTGCCCATGGCGTCGCTGCCTTGCTCTATGCCCAGCCAGACCGCCCCTGGTCTGACCCTAAGCGTGCAGGGTACCACCGGGCTGAGTTCGTCGAAGGTTGGCGTCGCGCTGGTCGGTTCCGCAAAGAGCACAGCGCCCCGACCCAGGTCGAATTCCACAACCCGCCCCGCAAACACACTTTTTTCTAAAGGACTCCACACATGGCAACCGTTACCGTTGACTCTATCTTGAAGCGGGTAAATACCCTGCTCAACGATCGCACCTGGGTTCGCTGGCCCAAGCAGGAGCTGCTGGACTACTACAACGATGCTGCCAAAGCGATCGTGTTGATGCGTCCGGATGCCCACACCAAGAACGTCCAGTTCAACTGCGCTGCCGGCACCAAGCAGAGCTTGCCAGCTGATGCCCTCCGGTTGATAGAGGTACTTCGCAATGCTGATGGCAAGGTGATCCGCTTCGTGCCGCGCCGTGCGCTGGATGACAGCTACCCGGATTGGCATGCAGGCAAGGATGGCACCAGTGTGGCGGCCTACACCTATGACGACCGCGATCCCAAGAACTTCTATCTCTACCCAGGCCCCGCCGCCGCAGTGAAAGTGGATGTGATCTACTCAGTTGCCCCGCAATCCAAGATGCTGCCGGATGTCGAGAGTGCAGGTTCTCCGGCACTAGCCGACCTGGATGACATCTACATCAACCCGCTGATCGACTTCATCATGTACCGGGCCTTCTCGAAGGACTCCGAATACAGCGCCAACTCCAATCGGGCGATCGGCCACTACAACGCCTACCTGCAGCAACTGGGTGAAAAGACCCAGGTTGATACTAACTTGGAGCAGCGCAAGACCGAAGGCTTCTCCCGCGTGACCGGGCAGTAAGGGGGCAGCATGGCTGGAGTGTGGAAGCGTGACGGCACGGTGGCCGTCACCAATGGTAACAAGAAGGTGACCGGTACCGGGACCACCTTCGCAGACACCAAGAACGGGGTGGCCAAGGGCCACCTTTTTTGTATCACCAGTGGCACCTCGGTGGATTTCTACGAGGTGGACTACGTGGTGTCCAACACGGAGCTGTATCTGGTGCAGTCATACCGTGGCACCACTGCCACAGGCAAAGCCTACGAGATCATCACGACCTTTTCTGATTCTGTTCCGGAGTTCGCCCGTCGCCTGACGGCCACCCTGAGTGCCTATCAGCAACAAAGTGATGCCTTCCAGGCGCTGCTGACGAGCAATGCAGCCATTATCGAGGTGACTGCGCCGGATGGCACCAAGCAAACGCTGATACCCTGGAAGCGCGTGACCAGCGAGGGGGAGGGGCAGGCCGCCCGCGCCAAGGCAGAGGCGGATAAGGCTGCTGCCAGCGCCGCGCTCGCAGGGGATATCGTGCTTCAGTCGGCTATGCCGCTGCCGGATGTATGGCTGCCGCTCAACGATGACCTGCGCATGATCACCGGCTTCGGTGGTGATGTGAAAGTGGGGGAGTTGACCGTCGCGAAGCGGGCCAACTTCGAGCGGGTAACCTCGGCGACCTACATTGACAAGTCAACGGGACTCCGCCTCGAAGTTCCCGCCAATACGCCCCGTTTTGAAGCGCCTGGCCTGCTGGTTGAGAAAGCCAGCACCAACTTGTTCACGGCGTACAACTTTACTGGCTCGAACATGACGAGCAACAACGTTGAAAACTCGATCCTGGTAAAGCAGACAGACCCGGCAATGGGCGGTGATTATGCTCAGCTCCGTTCTGTAACAGCTGTGGCTGCCAGTCGTTATATCTGGTTGCCGTCAGCCCCTGCAACCGAAGGGCAACCCTATACCGTAACCGTTACTGTTCGCCGCCCCATTGGGTCGCCGATCACCAGGGTGCGCCTAGGGTGTAATGATATGACGCCCGTCTCCGTTTATGTAGATCTTGTCGAGGGGGGAGCGGTTGATGTGGTATTGAGTGGCGTCCTGGCTGCGGGGAAAAATACCATTAAGGCGTTCGTGTGGCCGCATATAGGAAGTGACTCCACCCCAGCCGTCCCTGCCGGTGCCGCCCTGCTGGATGTCGGCGAAATTCAGATTGAGCCAGGCAATGTTTCCACTTCAAGGATCCGCAGCAACGGCGCTCAGACCCGCCGTGAGCAGGACAAGGTGTGGCTGCAAGAGCTTGGGAATATGCTGCCATTAAATCGGGACTTCACCTTGTCTTTTGCGGTTGCTGTTCAATACGACCCGGCAGAGTATGGGTGCTTGTATGCGGCGGGGATTTTCCCGGTCATAACGCAGCTGATTTTTTGGCCCACGGCGTCGGCATTGCTCCGCTTCTACGTCGGGGGCACCAGCTTTGCAGGGTTAACAGCCGCGCAAGTTTCAACAATATTACCGCCCAGTGTGCCCCGTCGAGTCACCTTGATTCGCCGGGGTGACGTTTCAGAGATGTGGATTTCGGGTGTGAAGGTAGCGACCAGCAGCTCATCCAAAGAGGCCGGTTTCACAAACGGTCAGATAGTGATCGGGGCCGACGATAAATTTGTGAGAGCAATGCCGCGTATGCACGTCAGGGATTGGAGGGTCTGGCACTTTGCAGCCTCAGATGCGCAGGCAAAAACCATCCGATGACCCGCTACTACTGCACGGGGCTTGGCCCCGTTTCTCCCGGTACTAATAGCTGCTGCCAGCAGCACGACCACGACTATGGCGCCAAAGGCACGGTATCTCGTGCCGTGGCTGACCGGCGCCTGCGCCAGTGCATGATTGCCCAGGGCAAGCCTGTTATGGCTTGGCTATTCTGGGCGGCCTGCCGCCTTGGCGGCTGGTATTTCTGGAAGGAAAAGACCCATGACCATGATTGATCTCTACCTCAAGGCGGGCAGCAAGTCGGCGATGACCACTGCACTCAAGACGGCAGGCTTTAGCCAGGACGCTGACAGCGGGGCGCTCTATCACCCTGCCGCCGCGCTCGATGTGATCGACACTATCTACCAGCCCACCGGAGAGACTACCCTGGTCGATGGCCAGGAGGTGCCGGTCACGGCCCCGGTGGATGGCTATCACGTCAACGTGCGCACCACGTCTGAGGCGCTGGCCGCCGCCCTGGAGGCCCTGCGCACCCACCCGGTGACGCCTGTGCGAGTGTGGGCCTGAGCCCGGTGCTTGCCTCCTGGCGCTGTCAGCGTTAGGATTTACCCATCATGGCCCCGCTCTCCCGAGTGGGGCTTTTTCGTTTCTGCCTCCCTGAGATCCACATGCCCGTACTCGATATCGTCACCATGCGAGGGACTATGCCGCGCGTGGAGCCACACCTCTTGTCTGATGAAGTCGCGGTGATTGCGCGTGACTGCCATTTTGACCATGGCGTTATCTCCCCGCTGGAGGATGACGCCAGTGCTGGTGTGGAATTGCCCATCGTGCCTACCACCCTTTTTCACTATGGCCAGCACTGGTTTGCCTGGAACAAGGTGGTGGAGGCCATTCGCTCCCCGATTGCCCAGGACCAGTATGGCCGGGTTTACTACACTGATGGCGAATACCCTAAGGTGACTCATGCCCAGATAGCCACAGGCGGCAGCAACAAGCCGACGGCGTGGTATCGACTAGGCATTCCAGCCCCAGGTGTTCCGGTCGGGATTGGCACGATCACCTCACCTGTTGGTGGTGTGGATGATGACCTGACAGATGACGAAACTCGCTTCTACGTGGATACCTTCGTCACTGCGATGGGGGAGGAAGGCCCCCCTGGCCCTGTCAGCGGAAAGGTGAATATCGGGATCCCAGGGTCATCCGTCACCTTGATGCTGAGCCCACCGACAACCCAGAACAGTAACATCACCAAGCGCCGGATATATCGGTCGGTGTCAGGTGGCGGCCTTGCCGATTACCTGCTGGTCGCCGAGCTGCCCATTGCCCAAGCTTCGTTTGTCGATACCCGGGAGGATGGGGAGCTGGGCGCCGTGCTGGAGACCTACGACTACACCATGCCGCCGGATGGCATGCGCGGCTTGTGTCAAATGGCGAATGGCATGTGTGCGGGGTTTGCTGGCAACTCCCTCTACCTGTGCGAGCCTTACCTTCCCTACGCCTGGCCGGAGAAGTACCGGCTGACCACTGAGCACGACATCGTGGCGATCGCTGCCATCGACACCACCTTGGTGATTGGGACCAAGGGGTACCCCTATCTTGCCCAGGGTGTGAGCCCGGCATCGGTGACCACCCAGAAGCTCAGCCAACTGCCGCAGTCCTGTGTCAGTGGTCGCTCGATGGTGGCTATGGATGGCGTCGTGCTCTATGCCTCCCCGGACGGGCTGGTCGGCATCGGTGCCAACGGTGGTCAGGTGGTCACCGAGGGGATCATCACCCGAAGCCAGTGGCGGGCAATGAAGCCAGAGAGCATGCGGGCATGGCACCACGAGGGGAAATATGTGGCCATGACCGACACCCACGCATTCATCTTTGACCCGAAAAGTGGCGACTTGCGTGAGCTGACGAACCGGTGGGATGCGGCTGTATCCGATATGGAGAGCGATTCCCTCTACATTGCCAAGGGGCGCAGCTTGCAGATTTGGCGCGGCGGGAGCTCCAGCAATGGTCAGTTCGTCTGGCGTTCGAAGCTCTTTATGGTGCCAGAGGGGGCGTCGTTCAGTTGCTGCAGGCTGCTGGCTGCGGACATCAGCCAAGTGGGGATCAAGCTGTTCGTTGACGGGGAGCAGGTAATGGAGCTGTCCCCTGGCAACCTGGTGCCCGGGGCGTTCAGGTTGCCCCCTGTGCGTGGCCGGTTCTGGCAGATAGAGGTCTTCGGTACCTCGGTGGTGAGCCGCATCACCCTCGCGAGCAGCATGGCGGAGATGGTGAACTGATGGCCAAGAAACCCGCTTATCGCGCCGGCCGTGACCAGGCCGCAACAGCCGAGAACGTGGAGCTGCTCACCGGGCAGCGTGGCGATCGCCTTGATAAGGCAGTCACTTTCCGGGAGCTGGAGGCATTGGGGCTGTCTACGCTTCGCCACGGGGCGGGTGGCGTGTACGTCCCCGGTAAGAACCCGGACCTTTTCCCTTCGGGCCAAATGGAGTTTCCCCACGCTCCGGTCAACGTGATCGCCAATGGTGCATTTCACACGGTCCTGGTGGAGTGGGATCCGCCGCGGTACCGGGGGCATGCTCATGCCGAGATCTGGCGAGCGGAGAGTGATAACCAGTCAGATGCCACCCTGGTGGGCACGTCGTCCGCAAACCTCTTCTCTGACGCCATTGGTAAGGGGGCCACGTTTTACTACTGGGTGCGCTTTGTCAACGGAAAGGATGATAGGGGCCCCTTCCAGGGCATGCAGGGCATCGTGGCGGAAACCAGTCGGGATGTGCAGGACATTCTGGACGAGTTGCAGGGCAAGATTGAAAAGAGCCACCTGGTTCAGTCGTTGCTCAACCCCATAGAGGATGTTCCTCAGCTCCAGTTGGATGTGTCGATCCTAAAGCCAAAGGTCGATGAAATCGAGGTTATCCGTCCCAAGGTCGCTGCCATCGAGGGCAAGATCCCCAGTATTGAGCAGGACATTGCGATCCTAAAGCCAAAGGTCGATGAAATCGAGGTTATCCGTCCCAAGGTCGCTGCCATCGAGGGCAAGATCCCCAGTATTGAGCAGGAGCTGGCCGGCCTGGATGAACGCCAGAAGGTAGCGCAAGAGCTGCTGGATGATGCCCAGCAGCAGCTGGGGATGTCGAGCATTGAGCTTGGTCTGGTGCAGGACCGCCTCAATGCCAAGCTGGACAAGTACAAGGGGGATTTCGACTCGTTCCGCGATGCGGTGTTTGTCGTCGATCCTGAAAACGGCAGCATCACCATGGATGCCATCAATGCGGTGCGAGATGAGCTGCACACCTCCATCACCGAAGTGCATCAAGATCTGGATGCCGTAGCCGGCCAGATAACCAGCAAGGCTGACAATGTCACCGTGGATGGCCAGGGCAAGCGCATCACTGAGGCAGAGCAGCGCATCAATGGCCTTGATGCCAGCCTGAGCCAAACCGTCACCCGGGGGGAGTTCACAGGCGAACAGCAGCGGGTCACCCAGATTGGACAGGAGCTCAACGCCACAAAAGGGGAGTTGACCCAGAAGGCCACCCAGCAAGAGGTGGACGAGCAGGGCCAAAGGCTGGCCAACGCAGAAAGCAAGCTGACGGTGCATGCCGATGCTCTATCCACCCAGGCCCAGCGAATCGACGGCTTGCAGGCGACCGTCAGCAGTAGCAGCGAAGAACTGGACGCCAAGATCACTGAGTTGGCTCGTGTGACGGCAGATGCCAACGGAGTGGCCGCACAACGCATCGATGGCCTGCAGGCCACCATCAGCAGCAGTGATGAAGAGCTGAACGCCAAGATCACCGAGCTGGCGCGCGTGACAGCTGACGCCGATGGCGTTGCCGCCCAGCGAGTCAGCGGACTGGAGGTGAGGGCCAGCGAGGCGGAGGGCAAGATCCTAGCGCTGGAGGAGGTTATCGAGTCGGAGGGCGGGATCACTGCTGGGCGGTTTGATGAAATTCAGGTCGAGATTGAACTGGCAAAGGATAAGGCGGAGGGGGCTGCCGATGTCGGCCAGGCTGCCATTGATGCCGCGCTGGCCGGCGATGAGCGGGATAGGGAAAATCGCAGCGCATTTGGCACCATTCGCACCCAGCAGCAGGTGATCGTGGATGAGCAGTCTGCTCAAGCCAAGCGCATCACCGATATGAACGTCAAATTTGAGGGGAGGGATGCTAACACCCAAGCACGGATCAGCGGCGTGGAGGAAGTTATTGCCAACGCCGGTAGCGCGCTGGCCCAGCGCATCGACGACCTGAGCGCCTCGACAGACACAGCCCTTGATGAGACGACCGCCACCATCAAGGCACTGGAGAAAGTATCGAGCGACGCTGACGCTGCGCTTGCACTGAGCCAGGATCAGATGCGCGTCGAGATGACCGAGGCTGATAACTCGCTGAGTGCGGATATCGCCAGTGAGTCTGAGGCCAGGCTCACCGCCGATGAGGCCATTTCGAGGCGAATTGTCGAAGTGGAGGCGCAGTTCAGCAGCGACCTCGAGGATACGAATGCGAGGCTTGCGACGGAGGAGCTGACCCGGGCGAGCCAGGGGGAAGCGCTCGCCCAGCAGATCAGCACTGTAGATGCTGCTTTCAAGGCCGCGGATACAGAGCTGTCTGCCTCCCTCGCTGAATCGAGCAAAGCCATGGCAGATGCCGACCGAGCACTGGGGGAGCGGATCAGTACCATCGATGTGACGGTTGGAGAGAACTCGGCCAGCATCACTGAGCTGCAGCGGGTCGTGGTGAGCAATGAGGAGTCGCTCAGCCAGCGCCAGGACAAACTGGAGTCAGAGGTAGATATCGGCGCCGCCAGCCTGGTCGAAGGCGCCCTAGCCGGAGATGAGCGTGACCGGGAGAACCGGAAGGCTCGCGGCACCATCCTCCAGCAGCAGAGCACGTTGGCGAATCAGCAGGAGGCGCAGGCCAGGACCATCGAGCAGCTGACGGCAGAGTTTGATGCCGAAACGGCAGATCTGAAGGCGCAGATCACCAACGAGCAGTTGGTCAGGGCGACGGCTGATGAGGCGTTGTCACAGCGGATCAGTGTTGTGGATGCCGAGTTCAAGGCGGCCAATGCGGATACCAATGCCGTTATCAGCGCTCTTGAACAATCGAACGCATCGGCAAACGAAGCGCTGTCTCTTCGCCAGAATCAACTGGCTGCCGCACTTTCAGATGCTACTGCCGAGCTTGTCGCAAACATCACCAGCGAGGAGTCGGCCCGGGTCACCGCTGATGAGTCGATATCGAAACGGGTAAGCGAGGTGGAAGCCCATTTTGGCGGCGAGCTTGAGGTGTCCAACGCAAGGATTGCGGCCGAGGAGCTGGCTCGGGCAACAAAAGACGAGGCGCTTGCCCAGCAGATCAGCACTGTCGATGCGGCGTTCAAGGCCGCCGATGCGGCGCTGTCTGCCTCCCTCGCTGAGTCGAGCAAGGCCCTGGCAGATGCCGACCGAGCGCTGGGTGAGCGGATCAGCACCATCGATGTGACGGTTGGAGAGAACTCGGCCAGCATCACTGAGCTGCAGCGGGTCGTGGTGAACAATGAGGCGTCGCTGAGCCAACGCCAAGACAAGATGGAGTCGGAGATCGGTATCGGTGCCATCAGCCAGGTTGAAGGTGCCCTGACCGGGGATGAACGCGACCGGGAGAACCGAAAGGCTCGCGGCGTCATTCTCCAACAGCAGAGCACGCTGGCAAATCAGCAGGAGGCGCAGGCCAGGACCATCGAGCAGCTGACCGCAGAGTTTGATGCCGAAACGGCAGATCTGAAGGCGCAGATCACCAACGAGCAGTTGGTCAGGGCGACAAAGGATGAGGCTCTATCTCAACAGATCAGCGTTGTTGATGCCGAGTTCAAGGCGGCCAATGCGGATACCAATGCTGCCGTGGCTGCTGAAGTGCGGGCGCGTAGCGATGCTGATAGCGCGCTGGCTGAACAGTTGTCCACGATGGATGCAGAGTTCAAGGGGGCTGAGCAGACCCTGGCTGCCAGCATCGATGAAGTGTCACGGGTCAGCGCCGAGGCAAGCCAGTCCCTTTCTGAGCAGTTGAGTCAGGTGAAAGCCACTGCTGAATCGGCGGGCGCCGCTGCTGCAGGAGCACAGGACAGTGCTGACCAGGCGAATCAGGGTGTCGCCCAGAACAGTGCGGCCATCAACAACGAAGCGAAGGCGCGGGCTGACGCAGATTCGGCCATGGCCCAGCAGATCCAGCAGGTGTCGGCGAGCTATCAACAGGGGGATCAGCAACTCGCCAGCCAGATCACGGCGGAGTCGGTTGCCCGTGCGAATGCCGTGCAATCGCTTGGCAGCCAGATCAACACGGTATCGGCGGTCGCTGGCAGCAAGAACAAAACCTTTTTCCAAGCCTCAGCCCCCAACACCGGAATGGGGACCGGTGATCTGTGGTTCGACACTGACAGCAACAATCGGCCATACCGCTACAGCGGCACCGCCTGGGTTGCCACCGACGACCCGAGGATTGCCGCCAATGCTGCGGCCGTTCAACTCCAGAGCCAAGCTATTGCCGACTTGCAAAATGGGGCCCAGGCGATGTGGACGGCCAAAGCCAGTGCTGGCCAAATTACTGCTGGTATTGGTCTGATAGCCAAATCGGACGGCACCAGCCAGGTCGTGGTGTCTGCCAGTCAGTTTTTTGTGTTCAACCCGAACAGTCCAAGCACCACCGCGCCACTGTTTGCCATCGACAATGGCCAGGCGGTCATTGCCGAGGCCATTATCCGCAAGGCCACCATCCAGATCCTGAACGCTGAGAAGATCACCGCCGACTACATCAAGGCCGGGGCGAGCATCACAACCCCGTTGATTAACGGTGGCCAGATCGATATGGGCAATGCCTTCCTGTCTGGAGGGGCTGCAGGGTTCGGTAAAGGCGGGCCATATAGTGGTTGGTCATGGATGTGGCATACGATCATCTATGCCGATGGCTCGCTCTACACTGACCGTTTATTCGCCTCGAACGGATCATTTACAGGTACAGTCAACGCCAATGCAGGCACATTCCAGAATGTCACCATCGAGGAAACCTGCAATGTGAAAGGCACTGTCTATGCCAACAAGATTGTTGGGGATGTGCTGAGTGCTAAGGTTGTCAGTGCGAACTCAACAGACAGCGCAGGGAGTGGTCATGTAGTGGCATCGGCGTCCGTAAAAGGTTCGAGGACTCATGCCGCAAACTTGTATTGCCTTGGGGTAACAGTTGAGGTGTATGCGTCGGGTGGATATCGGCCAGGTGGTAACGATCAGGATGTGCCGGCGACCATATCGGGCCGCCTCGTTCTGACAAATTCAGCCGGGGGCATCATCGCGACAGCCCCATTCAAGGTGAGATCAGGAAGCAACATTTCAATTGCCGCAGCCAGCCAATCGATAACAATCCAGGGTGGGTTTGACGCTGGTACTGGCGCGGCCTCCATATCCTGCGCGGTCATCATAGATTCTCAGTCTGCGTCATACGGCGGTAGTGCAGGTGTTAGGGTCCCCGCTCAAAGCATTGCATTCTGCTTGCTACCCTCAGGGAGCCAGTTTAATTGATGAAAGCCGCTCTGGGCCGGATAGGAAAATCGGTAGGAGAGCCCAGCCTACCAAGCAACATCGCCAGCGCCTGCCGTCAAAAGCAGGCGTTTTTGTTCTTGCGTGGTGATGATGGGTTTGTGCTCAAGCCACAGGCAGAAGATGGCGTGATCGGTGTCCTGGTCTGGGTGGGGTGGGGGGATGGTGGGGCACCTGAGCGCCACCTGCCGGAGGTGAAGCGACTGGCCCGCATGATAGGTGCCCGCTGGTTGCGCTTTCACTCTGCGCGCAAGGGGTGGCTCAGGGTAGCGCCAAGAATGGGGTGGGTGCGTCAGCCAGATGATGCTGACGGGCTCTTTGTGTTTCAGATCAACTTGTGAGGTGAGCGATGGGCAAGGGTGGCTCTAACGAAATTCAGGAGACGGAAGCCCAGAAAGCTGCGGCTGACGTGGCCATGGAGCAGTGGCAGCTCTATAAAAACGACCTGCAGCAGTATGAGGACATCTTCATGGACAAGGTGGATGACCTCAACAACGAGAGCGAGTACGACAAGCTGGCTGGCACGGCCGCGCTGGGTACCGCTCAATCCTTTGGCGAGGCACGCGCCGGGCTGGCCGACTCTATGGCGGCAGGCGGCGTGGATCCGACCAGCGGCAAGTACCAGGCTGCCATGTCCAATCTGGAGACGGATCAGGCGCTGAGCCAGACCGACACCACCAATCGCGCCCAGTCCAGCCAGCAAGATAAGTATGTTGCTGGGCTCAAGGACGTGGTGAGTATTGGCGCGGGGCAGAAGGCTGAATCTATGGCTGGTATGGGGGATGTGGCCACAACCAGCCTGCGCAAGGCCACCAGTGACGCCCAGAGCTCATTCCAGAGCCAGCAGGCGACAGCTGGTCTGGTTGGTACGTTGGCTGGAGCTGGCACGGCGTATGGGCTCAAGGAGCTGAAGGCGCCTGCAACAACCGCAACCGTGAGCAAGAAGATCAGCCCGACAGCCAGCGTGCTGCAAGGCAAGGGCTATTAAGGGGTAAACGATGGGATACGCCGCAGATACATTTGCACAGATCACTCGCGAGAGCTACCAGGACTGGAAAGACCGCTTCTACCCGAAGCAGAAGGAGCTTATGGAGCTGGCCACCAACGGCAAGTTGCTGCAGGAGCAGCTCGGCCGGGTGGATGAGAACAACGCCAACGCCCTGCGTTCTGCCCAGCAGGCTACGGCAAACCGCAATGCCCGCATGGGGGTGAGCAGCAACACCAACGACAACAGCCAGGGTTTGCGGGCTGCCCTGATGACGGCGGGCACTGAAAACGGCCTGCGCGAGCAGGAGCAGGCACGCCAGATGGGGATCTTGACCGGCGCCGATGCCGGCCTGCGTGAGGCAATCAAAACTGGTGGAGGTATGTGATGGGGTACGGACTGCTTGATATTGGCGCCCAGACGCGCCAGCAGGGTATGGCAGGGTTGCGTGATGCGGCCAACAGAGAGTCGGAGATGGAGGCTGCCAACAAGAGTCTCAAGACCGCTCGCAAGGGGCAAACCCTGAGCACCATCGGCACTGGCGCATCGATGGGCGCCATGTTGGGCATGGCGGGTTCACTCGGTGGCCCTCTGGGCGCACTGGCAGGTGCTGGGGTTGGGTTTCTGGCAGACAGCTTGTTTTAAGGGGGCATGATGAGCGTATCGGGATTGGCGGAAGGTTTTCTGGCTGGCTTCAACACCATGGACCGCTACCAGCGGGGCCAGAAAGAAGATGAGCGGATGGATAAGGCCATGGGCCTGCGAGATGCCATGTGGCAGAACGAGCAGGAGCGGCAGAAAGTGGCAGATGAGCGCTACCAGAGCGAGCTGGCGTACCGCGAGGGGCGCGATAAGCTGGCGGATGCCAAGTATGACAAGCAGTTCGCCCTCACCGAGCGGCAGATGAAGGCGTCAGAGGCGCGAGCCGGTGCTGCTGAACGGCGAGCGGCGGCACAGGAAGCTCGGCAGCAGCAGGAGTATGAGTGGCAAAAGACACTGCGGGACAAGCAGCTTTTCCAGCAGGAGAACCTGCCGATTATCCAGTCTGGCTGGCAGGCTGTGACCGAAGGCAAAGACCCGGGCCAGCAATTCTGGAGCGTGGTGCGCGACCCGCGCGCAGGCTCATTCAATCCGGAGCGCTATCTGCAGCAGGACTACGCCGAGGCTGGCAAGACTTTTGTCACCTATGCGGGCAACCTGGTGCGCCAGGCGCAGGAAGGAAAACTGGATCCAACTACGCCCGAGGGGCACGCTGCCGTCAATAACCCTGACTTCATCAAGGCGGCCGGCACCCTCTATCAGGATGAGGTCAGCAAAGGCGTGGGCGACATCGATCCGGAAAGCGGCAAGACCATCACCAGCAAGCAGTTGAACAACATCATGATCACCCCGGACGGGCGTGGCGTGGTATTGGGAGTGGAAGTCACCTATGACGACGGCAGCAAGGCCGTGCGTCCGGTCACCAACAACCGCACTTCTTCGCCCGATGATCATCCCAAGGTCATCCCCATCAACGACTCCTTGAAGCCTGCCTACCAGCGGGCGGCACTGGCCAAGCACATGATTGGCAATGCAGATCAGTTGCGCACCTCTCTCGGTCTGACGGCTGGGCCTGACCAGGTGGGTTACAAGAAGGCGGTCACCGAGCTGGAGAAGCAGCACGGCCAGAACAGGGCGCGCATCTCTTCCAGCAACGCAGAGGATAAAGACTTACAACTGGATGCGCTGGACGCCCAGCTGGAGCAGAGCAAGGCGGCGTTGGCCGACACCTTCGGCATGACTTCCAAAGCTGAGGATAAGGAGGCGGGTACCCCTATCAAAGAGTGGACTGGCGGCGATCCAGAGCGCCTGCAGTTCGTGAAGGAGGCCAACCAACATGGCAAACTGAGCAGTCTGCTGGATTCCCCGGCCAAGATGAATACGGCCTTTGAGCTTTGGCGCCAGCAGGCAGCCAAGCAGAGGCAGGCTGAGCAGGCGGTGGTCACAGCTAATCGACTGAGAGACACCGAGGCCAACGCCTATCAGGCGATGGGCCTGGCTCAGGCACGCCGCTAGTTGCCTTTCACCCACCCCAGCGTTAGCATCTCTCCATCGTCGATCAGTCTGCATGCTGATCGCCCCATCTCAAAAGCCCCGAACGGTTCGCCGCTCGGGGCTTTTCTTTTGCTCGAAATCCGAGGACACCATGGACAAACCTGGACTGCGTGACGCCCTGCCACAACCGCGACAATCTGACACTCGTAATGACCCCTTCTGGAGCTCGCTCGATAGCAGCCTGTCTGCCGCAGCGGCTGCAACACCCCAACCAGCCGAGCATGTAGCCAAACGTGATCTTGATGTCGGCCTGGGCGATGTCGCCCGTGGGGTGGGCGCTGGCGCACTGGATCTCGTGGGCGGCATTGGTGAGCTGGCACGGCAGGCAAGCAACTTCGGCAAAGAGAATGCCGGGAAGCAGGGGGGCGACTACCTGGAACAGGCTCGTGCCAATATGGCCAATAAGCTGAGCCCGTTGCTGGATGTGGTCGCAGGTGCAGGCGATCTGGCCGCATCTGGGGCAGAGTCTCTGAATGATGGGATGAGTGCTGACGCCAAGGAGGCACTGGGACGCCGACTGGTCGATGAAACGCCAGAAGGCCGGTTGACCCTGGGGGATGGCGCAGGGGATATCGATGTCTGGGCGATGAAAATGGCGCAGGGCGTTGGCTCTTTGCTACCGACACTCGCCGCTGGCGGGGTGACTGGGGTGGCCGCCAAAGCCTCTATCGGCCGCGCTGTCACGGCATCCATGGTCAAGCGTGGCGCGACCCAGGAGGTAGCCGAAGCGGTTGCCGCCAAGGCCGTGTCCAAAATTGCCACCGGCGCCGCTGTGACCACCGGGGCGACCGGATCGGTGGGTAGCGCGGGGGTGAATACCCGCGAGTCAGTGCTGGGCATGAGCTTTGATGAGCTTTCCCGCAGCGATACCTTCCGCCAGGCATTCACCCGCATCGACCAGGATCAGCAGACGCAACACCTCTCTGATGAGGAAAAGCTGTCGTTGGCCCGGGAGGAGACTGCCAATGTTGCCAGCCGAGCCACCATGAGCGACGCCAAGGTGTGGGGAGCTGCCGCCATGGGCTCCATGATGGGCGATGCCATGCTGTTCAAGATGCTGGCTGGCAAGGCGGCCACCGGTGGAGTGCTGAAAGGTGCTGCCAAGGGGGCGGCAGGTGAGGGTATCAGCGAAACCCTGGAGGAGGGGGTGCAGCAATACGCCGTCAACGAATCCCTCAACGAGGTGGCCGCCGCTGATATCGACCCGATGAAGGGGGTCATGTCGAGCGCGATCGAGGGCGGCCTGATCGGCATGGGTACCGGTGGCGCCCTGGGTGGCATGGGAGGGCTGCGCGGCAGCAAGTCACAGCCAGAAAGCGAGGGGGGAGCACAGGTAGATCCCGCCACTGTGGAGGATGTAGCGCCTGTTGAGTCTGGTGATCCTGTACAGGTGAACCCCGCTGTATCGCCGGCAGACCCAGACTTGGCGCCTGCTGCTGACGCCATGGCCGATCCGGTGGTTGCACCATCTGGCGAGCAATCCCCGCTCGGCCCCAGCGCCAGCCAGTTTGACGAGCTGCGTGATGTGCCGGCCTACCTGCGCCGCGACGATACCGCAGAGCGGTTCAAAGGCATGGCTGCTGATAGCGAGGTGCAGCGCGCCTTGGCGGGTGAGTTCGGCCAGACCGTGCAGGAGCTGGTTGCCTCCCAGATGAAGGCTGGCGATCAGGGCAAGAGCCTTTATGAGCGAGCTCAGGCTGGCGAGCTCGGGCTTGACCCGTTCGCAGGCAACAAGAGCGCCCAGCAGGTAGCCATGGAGAACCAGCGCCTAGCCCTGCCGCTCAAGGATGTGATCTTTGCGGGCGATGCCAATGCTAAACCCAAGGGGGAGGCAGTGGCCGCACCTGGGGATCACGATGACCAACAGGCTGGCCCCGGCCCGCAATTCCGAGGTGGTGAGCGTACCCGCTGGCAGAGCGGGCAGGAGGGGGATGTGTTGCCGCCAGAGGCATCTTCCACCAAGCCCGCTGGCGAGCTGCCGGGCGCGGTGATTGAGGGTGAGGCCCGCGAGGTGGGTAACGAGTTGCCGCACCGCAATGTGGTCTATGGCAATGACTTGCGCGCCGAGCAGCAACGGGCCGCCGATCTGGCCCGCCGTGAGCGCGAGCTGAACAACCAGCCCCTGCAGATCGGTCAGTCAGAGACCCTCTTTGCCGGGGGCACACCGGGCGCTGACCCGCGCAATAGCGCCTATACCCCGCCCAAGCTGTCACGGGATCAGGTCGATACCAGCATGGGCGAGCAGTCCACCCGCGATCCGCGCAGCCCGGTGGCGCAGTCCATCGAGCAGGCAGGCAGTGCCACCGATTCGGTATTTGGCCCGCTCCAGACACTCCGAATCACCCGCAAAGGCAAGCCGTTCGCAACCGAGAAAGAGGCGGCCATGGCCAGCCGCAAGGGCCAGGAGATGCCGGTGCCGCTCAATGGAGGTGGCTTTGGGGTAGCGGCTATCGGTGAGGTGCAACAGGCCCAAGCGCAGCAGGGCGGAGTCAAGCAACCGTCAAGCAATTCGGCCCAGCAGGATCGCCAAGACGGAAAGACTGAGATCGCGCAAAATGGCATGGTGATCGTTCATGGTTCCGGCAATCCAGGCATGAGCGAGCAGGATATTCAGATTGTCCGCGCAAGTGGTCAGAAGCAGGGCAAAAAGGGCCGTGTCTATGGTGGCTTCTATGGCACCAGCGAGCAGGACGCGCACCAAGCGCAAGCCTACGCCGATATGATGGGCGGCACGCCCACCCTGTACGATGTCAAGATTAAGCCTGGCACCAAGGTGTTGCACAAGCAGGGTGATATTACCCGCCTTTCTGAAAGCTACATCAACGAGTTGGTGAGTCAGGGATATGGTGTGGTCACCGGCACCGACCCGCGCGGCCAGACAGAGCATGTAGTTATCGACAAAAGCGCCGTAGCAAGCATGGCCCCGCGCGGCGCGCAAGCAACCCCGTCCCAAGTCAACGACACGAATGTCGCTGACATAAGGCAACCATCTGATCAGCCAGCTGCAAGCGTAAGCGCTGAAACAGTTCCGGCGCCGTCTGCCACCGCGGGCGAGGCCAGCCAACTAGCACCAGCCATCGATACCGGATACCGCGAGGTGATCCCCGTCAAGCAACCCAAGACAGAGGTGAGCAATGAGCCAGTTACCCCAGTACCTGCAATCAGCAGTGAAGGACAACGCGATCAGCCTGGCGCAGGCGAACCGGCTGCAGCAGGCGCTGGACCAGCCGTTGCCGGACTCGCCGACCGAGCTAGATCCGGAAATCCGGCAGACAACACTCCTGCTCCACCTGTACCTGATGGACAGCAGCAAAATGACCCAACACTGACAGCCCCGGCCACAGATGCCGGGGCTGCTGTTTCTGGCCGTATTGGCGAGGAAGAGCTGCGAGATCGCGACCTGCTAAAAGAGCATGGCGGGCACTGGAAGTATCGTTCTGCAGTAGGCGCAGGCTGGTTTACTGCCAACACCAAGGAGGCCGCCATTGAGCGTGCCGAGGAGGCATACCGCAAGGCAGTATCCAAAGGCGAGCCAGTGCCCACCAGGGATGAGCGGTTCGCACAGGCAGACGCAGAGCTGTTTAGTGAAATGGATCGCCGCTACGGAAAGATGTCAACTCCCGAGCTTGAAGCAGAGTACCAGCGACTTGGTGGCGAGGTTGGCGATTTGCAAAAATCAGGCTCTGGCGAGTTCAACGGCAATGGCGGCCGCCGCACTGGGGCTGCTGTATCCAATGAAGGTGCTCGCCAGGTTGGTGAGGAACGCTTGCGCCTTGGCGTTTACATGAAGATGCGCCGCGACCGCGATACCGCGGGGTCGGGAGCCAAGTCGCAGCAGATCGAGCCAGCCAACGACTGGCGCGGCGCCAAGAGCGCAACGGATTACCACGCCGCGAAGCGTCGCCTGTTCTCTGGCGAGATGGAGTTTTCTGAATTTCAAGCG
This sequence comes from Aeromonas sp. PS2Canimalfood6, assembly GCF_048276795.1. NCBI lineage: Bacteria > Pseudomonadati > Pseudomonadota > Gammaproteobacteria > Aeromonadales > Aeromonadaceae > Aeromonas > Aeromonas sp. PS2Canimalfood6. Next base: position 7,924 of record NZ_JBLUXC010000020.1, on the reverse strand, counting down.
ATGAGCCGTTCCGCTCTGGATAACGCCCCCTCCCTGCGGGCTGAGCTGGAAAAGAAAACCAAGCAGGATTTGCTTGATCAGATGAGCCGCTTCAATGCTGCCCGCTACAAAAATGACAAAAAGGCCGTCGTGGTCGAGGCCGCATACAACCAGCTGATCGGTGATCTGCGCTGGGCTGCCAATGGTGATGGCAATACCATCAGCGAGACCTATGCCATCGGCGGCGCCAGACAGAGTATCGAAGAGCGAGTCGCCAAGGCGCTGGATGGCCTCACCCCTGAGCGGTATCAGCAGTTCGTCAACAAGCAGCGGGCGGACGTGGCCAAGCGCGATGCCGAGTTGGCCGCCACCAAGGAGGCGCTGCGCGACCCGCAGACCCTTGAGCAGTTCAAGACCTTCCTGAAATACCGCTCGCTGGACAAGCTGACCCCTGAGCAGCGCGCCCGCTATGAGGATTTGATCGCCGCCAGCAATCTGGACAAGCGGGATCAGGCCAACGAGGTGAAGGCTGCCACCGCCGTGACCCCGACCGCCAGCGGCGACATTATCAAAACCAAGCACACCAAGAGCGGGGAAGACCTCTTTGTGGTGCAAATGGGCGACCGGGTTGACCGCGACACCTATAACCAGATCAACGCGCACGCCAAAAAGCTGGGCGGCTGGTATTCCTCTTACAAGGTCGGTGGCGCCGTGCCGGGCTTTCAGTTCAAGGATGAGGCCAAGGCCACCGAGTTTCGTGGTTGGTTGACCGGTCATGGGGCTGCCAGTGCAGCCCCGTCTGCCGAGGCAGCCCCCACCGAGGTAACCGACCCCGACCAAGACAACAGCAAGAGCAAGCAGGTCGAGACCCTGCGCACCCGTGCCAAGACATTGCGTGACAAGGCCACCGCCGCACTCAATGCCGAGCGCAAGGAGAACACCAACAAGCGCATGACCGAGGCCGCCAACGCCCGCGCCAATGCTGAAAGTGAGTTGCACTTTGCCGGGTTGCTCGATGCCATTGCCGATGGGATTGAGTCTGGCGAGGTGACTTACCTGCGCAACCTGGCTAACGGCACCCAGTTGACCGAGCTAAACCACGCGCTAAGCCGCAGCTTGTGGAATTTGCCGCCAGCTCGCCGCGAGGCGCTGACCAGTCAGGGGATGATTGAGCGCACCGAGGATGGCCGGGAACGTTGGTCTGCCAAGGCCACCCCGGAGATGATGGCAGAAGGGGCGCAAATGCCCGGCATGGATTACTTCGCCCGCAACCTCAAAGATGTGGCAACCAAGATGCAAGGGGCAAGCGGCTTCAAGCAGGCCGGGGCCAAGATCATGGCGCTGGTCAATGCGGCGATCAATCGTGACAGCAAGACGGTTTCCATTACCGATCCTGAGCTTATCGCCAAACTCAAAGCCTACACCAGCGGGGTCAGCGACTACGACGCCAAGGCGGTCAAGGAGCAGATTGGCGGCTACAGCCGCCTGGAGCGAATGGGCATTACCAATCATACCGAGTTGCGCGCCGCCCTGCGTGAGCTGGCCCGCCTGCAAGCCTGGTTGAAAAAGCAGGCCGTGCCGCGCGACCCCTTGGCCGAGAAGATGGTCGCGCTCAAGCGCAAGCTGGTCGGTAACCGTAATGCCTTTATCGACTTCTTCCCGACCCCTGAAAGTCACGCCGCCGATCTGGTGGCGCTGGCCGGGATTGAGCCGGGCATGACGGTGCTGGAGCCGTCCGCCGGACATGGCATGTTGGCCGAGGCGGCGCGCGCTGCCGGGGCCAAGGTCGATGCGGTGGAGCTGGCTGGCGACCTGCGCGAGATATTGCAGGCGAAAGGGTTTGGTCTGGTGGGTAGCGACTTTATGGCCACCACCCCGGCCCAGTCTTATGACGCCGTGGTGATGAACCCGCCGTTCTCTGGTGACATGGATGTTGACCATGTGCGCCATGCTTATGACCACCTCAAGCCGGGCGGGCGATTGGTGGCCATTGTGTCCGCCACCGCCGGGGATCGCCAAAACAACAAGAACAAAGCCTTCCGTGAGTGGTTTGACGGGCTGGGTGGCAGTGAGCAGGCGATGCCGGAGGGGTCATTCAAGGCGTCGCTCAACCCCACCGATGTACGCACCAAGATATTTGTCATCGACAAGCCCGCCAATGAGGCCAAGCCGCTGCCGTCACCAGAGGGTAAGCGGGTGACGGTCGCCACCCCCAAGGGGCAGAGCGTCGAGGTGCAATACCGGGTGATGGAGGCTGCCGATCTGGTGGCGTCTCACGACTTTGAGGGCAATCTCAACCACGACTACCCGCAGCAATTGCAGCCGCGCGACCGCAGCAAGCAAACCTATCGGGTACAGGTGGGGCAGATCGCCGCCGCGCCGGACGGGGCACGCCTGGCCGCCAGCCCGGAGACCGACCGGGGCGCGCCGATTGTGCGTGACGGCATTGTCGAGAGTGGAAACGGTCGCTCTATCGGGCTGAGGCAGGCTTACCAGCGCGGTGACGCCGACGCTTACCGCCGCTACATCGAGGCCAATGCGGCCGACTTCGGGATCGACCCGGCCGTGATCGGCGCCATGAAGCAGCCCGTACTGGTGCGCGAGCGGATCACCACCATGACCGACGACCAACTGCGTGACTTCGTGGTGGACTCCAACATCGACGCCAAGATGGCGAACAGTGCCGCCGAGGATGCCGGCGCCGACGCGGGCAAGCTGACCGACGACATGCTGGATCTGCTCAACATCCCTGAGGGGGGCGACGTACTGGCGAGCCAGAACAACCGATTCCTCCAGGCGTTCCTGTCTGCCATCGGCGAGAACCAGAGCAACAGCTATGTGAGCCGGGACGGGCAGTGGAATGATGCCTACCGCAAGCGGGTGACGGCGGCCATCTTCGCCTACGGCTACGACAACCAGCGGCTGCTGGATGCGGCCACCGGCGAAGTGGACGCGGACGGCCGTAACATCACTACCGCCCTGATCAACAACGCCGTGGGCATGGCCAAGTTGCGCCAGCACTCGCCGGAGCGGGCCAAGGTTATCTCCAACTACCTCGCCGAGGCAGTGGAGAGCATCGCCCGCGCCAAGCGCAGCGGGCAGTCCCTGCAAGAAATGGCCGCTCAGTCTGATATGCTGGGAGGCGACACCAGCCCAGAGGGCAGCCTGCTGGCCCAGGCCATCGCGGCCAGTGCCCGCAGTGCCAAGGCGATCACCGGCATGGTTGGCGACATCCTGACTATGCTCAACAAGACCACTTCCGCCGACATGTTCGGCGCGGCGGTGGACCCTGCAACCCCGGAGACAGCGATCAATGAAACCCTCAAGGCCATCAGCGCCTACAACCAGCAAAAAGCCAGCCAACCCAAGCCCGGCGGCGATCTTTTTGGCCTCGCCGGAGCACGGAATAACCACGGCGCAGCGCCAAGCGTTCCGCGATCTGGTGACGCAAGCGCAGCAAAAGGCGCAGGAGGAGTAACCGAGGGGCGCCTCGAGCTGGACGGGGTAAGTATCCGTATTCCGGCCATCGACGAGGAGCAGCAACGCCTCTACAACCAAGCCACCCACCGGGGCCAGGGCGTGAACTTTGCCAGCGGCATCAGCACCGGCGTGGGGCGGATCCTCAATGACCTGAAGGATGCCGGCCTACTGGACACGGTAGAGCAGAGGGCGGCCGCCGAGGCTGAGGTGCAAGCCTGGGCCAATGAGGAGGCCATCAACGCCCGCAAGCTGATGCGCGACGGCATCAAAAACCCGAGCTGGGCGATCACCGGCCGTTCTGGTCGCAAGGCCCAGAGCAGCGCCGCCCAGGACGCCGAGAACCGCCGCCAAGCCGCCCACCACAAAGACCAGTCAGACCGCATCACGGCCCTGCGCGGAGAGCTGAAGAAGCTGCGCCCGAAGGAGGTGATCGGGAAAGAGTCGTTCAACTACGCATGGGGCAAGGCCAAAGGCATGATCGCCGACTACGCCAGCGCCCAGAGCAATGGGCAGCCAAATCTGCTGGCCAGTCTGCGCAAGAGCATGAATGCCGAGCTGGCCCGCTACCTGCAATCCATGGGCAAGATCGACGCACCCAACTTCATCAAGACCCTGAAGGAGCAGGATCAGCGCCTGAAGGCCGCCGGCCATGACGGCTTGGTGGCCATCGTGGGTGCGCGCTCCAACCCGGGCAAGATCATCTCCAACGCCATCGATGGTCGGATCCGCTTCTCCAAGCAAGCCATGTCACAAGGGATGCGACCTGCTAAACACCTGACTCGCAAGGAGGCTGAGCTGGTAACCAAGGGGTGGTTCAAGCAGTACCGCGGCGCTTCCGGCATAGATGTGCAGATCCACGCAACCCAGGCTGAACTGGAGGAATCCCTCGGGCTGGATGCCAAGGAGGGATTGATCCGCCGCGCCGCGTTTGACGACGATGCCGGCACCCTGCACGTTGCTGCGGACACCATTTCCGACCCCAAGCGGATGCGCGAGATCCTGCGCCATGAGGTGCTGGCACACTATGGCCTGGCCAACGTCCTGGGTGACGGGGAATATACCAAGCTGATGAGCCGCCTCATCGGGTCCCAGAAGGACCCCAGCATGAAGCCGGTGTGGGACTGGGTAAACACCCATTACGCCGACGAGGACATCGGCACCAAAGCCGAGGAAGTGGTGGCTCATCTGGCGGAATTGGAGCAGGGGGCCTGGGGCCGTGGCTGGGATCGGGTCGTGGCCTGGGTCACCCGGGCGCTGCGTGCGGTCGGCTTTGTACCTGATGGCATTACCGCCGCGGAGACGCGTTCCCTGATCGAGGGGCTGGGCAAGAAGTTGCAGCGTAGCGGCCCAGACGACAGCGGGCCGGATGGCGGGAAGAAGTTCAGCCAGGAAGCCGAGCGGCCAACCCAGAAAGGCGGTATCAAGATGAGCCAGGCCAGTACTGCAGCTGATGCGGCCATGGAGAAGCTCAACCTGGGCCCCAAGCCCGACATCATCGACAAGACCAAGGCCAGCCTGAACAAGCTCCGTCAAGTTGACCGAGGCGTGGTCAGCTCATGGATCGATCGCGTCATCAAGAAAGCCAACACCGAGGTGCTCGACGCGCTGGCCCCCATCAAATACGCCGAGGAGGCTGCCGGCATTACTGATGCCGCAGACTCCGGTTATGTGGCGGCACGGATGGCGACGGGGGCCGCCTCCACCATGCAGGCGACCATGCTCTATGGTCTGCCGGAGTGGAATGACGGAGTGATCCAGCGCAAGGCGGGTACCGGCGAGAAAGACGCGCTGCTGGGCATCTTTGCCGACCTGGGAGCTGATCTGCACAACTGGCTTGGCTGGATGGCTGGTCACCGGGCGGAACTGCTGATGGCGCAGGGCAGAGAGAACCTGCTCGATGCCAATGACATTGCGGCGCTCAAGGGGCAAGGCAAGGGCAAGGAGGCCAAATTCCTTGATGCCAAAGCCCGCTGGAACCGCCTCAATGCCGCAACCCTGGACCTGGCACAAGAAGCTGGGCTCTTCACCAAAGAGGCGCGGGCCGAGTTTGAAAGCGAATGGTACATCCCGTTCTTCCGTGAATCAGATGACGGCGACGTGATCGCCCCCTTCAAGACGAAGGGCATTGCCAACCAGAACGCCGGCATCAAGAAGCTCAAGGGCGGGGAGGCCAACACCAACGACCTGCTCGAGAACATCTTCACCTCCACCTCCAAGCTGATCGACGCGTCCATGAAGAACATGGCGGCCCAGAAGACGGTTTGGAACCTGGCGGATACCGGCATCATCGAGGTCATTCCGAAGCCAAACAAGATGGATTACCAGGCCCTTGCCAATGGCAAAGACAGGATCATGGTCAAGCTGGAGGGGGAGGACTACATGATCCGGGTTGAGGATCCGGACCTCTATCGCGCTATGACCTTCTTCGACCGCAAGCCGTTCGGCGCCATGGTCAATGTGGCGGCCAAGGCCAAGCGCCTGCTTACTGCTGGGGTCACTGCATCTCCCGAATTCATGCTGCGCAACTTCCTGCGCGACTCACTCTCCAGCTGGGCGATCAGCAAAGACGGCTTCAGGCCGGTGATCGACTCCATCAAGGGGGTGAAAAAGACCCTGGCGATGGACGGCAGTACCATTGATGTGATGTTCAGCGGAGCCTCCTTCCTGGGCGGCTACGTGAATGGCAATGACCCAGAGGCGATGGCCGATACCGTGCGTAAGTCGCTGCGACGCAAGGGGATGACGCCCGAGCAAATCGCCCGCTACGAAAAGAGCATTATCCGCAACGCCGCTCAGGCAAAGGGCGTGGTTGCCAATGTGTGGGAGAAGTACAACCGCTATGGCGAGGCTTTCGAGAATGCCAACCGCGAGGCGGTCTATGCCGCAGCCATCAAGGCTGGCAAGAGCCACGCCCAGGCGGCGTTCGAGTCGAAGGACCTGATGGATTTCTCCATGCTGGGTGCCTCACGCACCATGCAGGTCATGACCCAACTGCTGCCGTTCTTCAATGCCCGGGTGCAAGGTCTAGGCAAGCTGACCCGCGAACTGCGAGACAACCCGCGCGCCATCGCCAAACGTGCAGGCATGATCACGGCTGCGAGCCTGGCTCTGCTGGCCGCCAACTGGGACGATGAGCGATACGAAGAGCTGCCGGATTGGGACAAGGATGCCAACTGGCACTTCTTTGTCGGCGATCAGCACTTCCGGATCCCCAAGCCGTTCGAGATTGGGGTGTTGTTCGGCACCATCCCGGAGCGCATGGTGCGCGCCATGGGCGGGAAGGACACTGGCGCGCAACTCGGCAAGGCGATAGCCAGGGCGGTCGGTGAAACGTTCGCGCTCAACCCCACGCCGCAGATCGTCAAGCCGTTGGTGGAATCCTACTTCAACTACGATGCCTTCCGTGGCATCCCCATCGAGAACGCGCAGGACCTCGCAGTGCAGGCGGAGGCTCGCTACAACGAGCAGACCAGTCTGATGATGCGTGAGCTTGGCGAAACCCTGGGTATGTCACCCAAAAAGCTGGAGCACCTGCTGATCGGCTACACGGGCACCATGGGCAGCTATGTGATGGCTGCCGCTGACGGGCTTATCCGGGCTTCGCGCCCTGGTGAGTCAGCAAGCTGGCGCGCCGACGAGATCCCGCTTGTGAAAGCGGTGTATCGCGGCACTGGCCCTGCAAAGTCCACCCAGCACATGGAGGAGTTCTACCGGATGCTGAACGAGGTGAATCAGCTCAAACGCACCGTTGACCAGTACCGCAGCGAAGGGCTGACCGACAAGGCAAACGAGCTACTGGAAGAGCAGGGCGGGATCCTGAAGTCGCGCCGAAGCCTGAGTCGCACTCAGCAGCAGGTACGAGTGGTGCGCAACAAGATTGAGCTGATCCAGCGGGACCGCACCATGGCGGCAGAGGAGAAGCGCCGGCGCATTGACGAGCTGCTGGCCCGCCGCAACGACCTTGTATATCAGGCGGTAAACAAGAACAGGGAGAACTGGGAGTAAGGGAGAATAGCGGCCCTGGCTGAGCCTCTGTGTTAGGGGTAAGCTAGGGCCTTAACCTATAGGGACCCAGGCCATGTGGATACTGTTCGCGTTGGTAATGATGGTGGTGGCGCTGAAAGCGTTCAGTTTCAGCTTTACGCTGGCCCTGATCCCCTTTGCTGCAGGGTGTTGGTGTTTCAGTAAGTCCAGTCGCGATGACCTGGACACCTTCATGGCGTTCAGTTTCTTCGCTGTCTTGATAGGGTTCGCGTTGAACTTTCTCATTAGTATCTGGTGATATTTGTGCAGGGATTTAAAGAAAGGCACGACACTGATGGGGCTAGGGCCCCATCTTAAATGCGAAAGGGGACTCCCTCCGACGTAGGTGGGAGGGGAATTTCGCCGGGGCGTCAGCCCCGCTGGTTTTGAATGTATTGCTTGATCACCTCCAACGGTGCTCCGCCGCAAGAGCCCGCAAAGT
>NZ_JBLUXC010000019.1:0-67320 GCF_048276795.1 Aeromonas sp. PS2Canimalfood6 | reverse complement strand
CTGGCGGCAATAGCGCAGTGGAACCACCTGACCCCATGCCGAACTCAGAAGTGAAACGCTGTAGCGCCGATGGTAGTGTGGCATTCGCCATGCGAGAGTAGGACACTGCCAGGCACCCAATACAAGAAACCCCGCTCACTCGAGCGGGGTTTTTTATTGCCTGAAATTCAGCACTCACTGGAGGGCAAACGGGCACTATGGTGCTGTTCGTCGTTCACTTGTTGCCTGTACCGGAAAAAGTTGCGGCTGCTCTGGCCGCATTGAACCCACATGTTGGCTCTCTCCGTTTTCATCATTTTTCGCGTAATAACCCAGTCGGATCCGTTCTGTCTAAACCCGCCGCCCGCGCTGCGATTGGGGTTGTATCTGAATCATAACTCGGTAGAGTAAGGGGCATTCCGGGTTTGCCCGTGCCATGGTTTCGGTTTCTTTTTCTGGTATGGGACTCTCCGCCTGTTTTTATTCACCTTCACTCAGTGGTACCGATATGGAACAAGTAAACAAGTCAACCTTCAACGATGTGCTGGAATATGTGCGTATGTCCCGTCGTCAGAACAAGCTCAAGCGTGAAATCGCGGACAACGAGAAAAAGATCCGTGACAACCAGAAGCGGGTACTGTTGCTCGACAACCTGAGTGACTATATCAAGCCCGGCATGAGCATTGACGAGGTTCAGGCCATCATCGCCAACATGCGGACCGATTATGAAGAGCGCGTAGATGACCATATCATTAAAAATGCCGAGCTTTCCAAGGAGCGCAAGGAGCTGAGTACCAAGCTGAAGAGTATGAGCACCAGCAAATAATACCGCCCCGCTCTCGTCAACACCGGCCTCTGGCCGGTGTTTCATTTTCATGCCGCAGCTCGGATCTCTTGCCGCGTTGCAACAATCGGCTCCCATTTTCACAATCGCCCTGTTAACATCGCTGCAAAGCGGTCAATAGATTTCAAGCCCTTGACTTGAAACGACTAAGCTTGATTGAAAGACAATAAATTGCGCAACCATGGTGGGGCTGATATGGGCGCATCAAAACAGACGGATTCAAATAAAGTGGCATCTCAGGATTCATCCGTACCTAATGCGGACGGGCAACAGCAGCGTAAACGCCGACCCTGGTGGCGCTGGTTGTTCTGTTTTATCTTCTTGCTTTGCCTGGCTGCCGTGATCGCCCTGGTGGGTTATGAAATGAAGACCTCCCGACTGCAGTCACAGGAGATCTCCCGCTATGCGGCCACCCTGACCTATCAGATCGAACCCGGCCCCAGCAAGCAAATTGCCTTCCCCGACGACGGCCCGTTCGACAAGCGACTCGGTTATGTGCTGATGCCCATGATCCAGGAACGTCTCGTTCAGCGTGGCTACCAGGTGAGCGAACAGGTCCGTTTTTCCGATGCGCTCTACAACTACGCCAGCCACGGTTTCTTCGTGCCTTATACCGAGAAGGTCCAGGCAGGATTGACACTCTATGACTGCCGTGCCGAGCCTTTCTACCAGTACAAGTATCCGACTCATTACTATCCGGATTTCAATGCCATACCGCCCCTGGTCATCCAGTCTCTGCTGTTTATCGAGAACCGTGAACTCCTGAGCAACAAGGAACCGCTGGCCAACCCGGCCGTAGACTGGCCGCGCTTTGCCAAGGCGGCGCTGTCTCAGGTGGGCAAGGCGCTGGATATGCAGGATCAATCTGCTGGCGGCAGTACCCTGGCGACCCAGGTGGAGAAGTATCGTCATTCTCCCGATGGACTGACCGTTTCGCCGACCGAGAAGATCCGCCAGATGGTCTCGGCCAGCGTTCGTGCCTATCGGCTGGGGCCCGAGACCCTGGAGGCCCGCAAGCTGGTTGCCTGGGCCTACCTCAACTCGGTCCCGCTCTCTGCGGCGCCCGGTTATGGCGAGGTGCACGGTCTCGGTGATGGCCTCTGGGTCTGGTTTGGCGCCAATGTCGATGAGGTGAATCGACTGCTGGATCCCGCTCGCAACCAGGATTCTACCCTGGCCGAGCAGGGCCTTGCCTTGCGCCAGGTTGTCTCCCTGATGATCGCCCACCGCCGTCCTTCCTATTACCTGGCGCAGGGTAGAGAAGCACTGTCTACCCTGACAGACAGCTATCTGCGACTCTTCGTGCAGGAGGGAATGATCACGCCCCCCCTGATGGAGTCGGCTCTCAAGGCCAAGCTGGTCTTCCGCGATTTCCTGCAGGCACCTGCCATCACTCGAGTCAACAACAACAAGGGGCTGCAGGTGGCTCGCACTCGTCTCAGTCGTCAGCTCGGGGTGCAGCTTTATGATCTGGACCGCATGGATCTGACGGCCAACACCACCCTCAATATGCCGCTGCAGAACGAGGTGTCACGGTATCTGCAGCAACTGGCAGACCCTGCATTCGCAGCCCAGGTGGGCCTGTTTGGTGAGCGCCTGCTCTCGCCGGAGAAGACGGGTGATGTGAAGTACAGCTTTACCCTGTTCGAGAAGACGCCGGAAGGGGTCAAGGTGAGGGTGCAGACCGACAACACGGACCAGCCGTTCGACATCAATGAGGGCAGCAAGCTTGAACTGGGATCCACCGCCAAGTTGCGGGTACTGACGACCTATCTCGAGATTGTCACCGAGTTGCATGACAGCTACGGCAATATGCCGATGGAGAGCCTGCGAAAGATCGAAGTGTCCGATCAGGACAACATCAGCCGCTGGGCCATCGCCTATCTGATGAGTGCCAAGGACAGAAGCCTGCCGGTGATGCTGGAGGCCGCACTGGACCGCAAGTATTCCGCGAGTCCCTATGAAGGCTTCTTTACCGGCGGTGGCATGCACACCTTCAACAACTTCCGCAAGGAAGACAACGGTCGCATCCCGCCCATTCGCGATGCGCTGCGGGAATCCATCAACCTGCCCTTCGTGCGCTTGATGCGGGACATCGTCCGCTACAGCCTCTACAAGGAGGGAAATCGTGCCCAGTTGCTGAAAGATGACAGGGATCCTCGCCGTACCGAGTATCTGGCCAAGTTTGCCGACAAGGAGGGCCAGACCTATCTGCTGAGGTTCTGGCGCAAATATCGTGGCAAGAGTGCAGAAGAGCAGCTCGATACCTTCCTCGATGGTCTCAAACCCAGCGCGGTGCGTCTCGCCGCCGTGCATCGCTATCTGATGCCGGAAGCCTCCCAGGCCGATTTTGCCGCTTTCCTGGCCAAGCGCCTGCCGCGGGAGAAATTGACCGAGAAGCGCATAGAGCAGCTCTATACCAATTACGGCCCTGGCAAATATTCTCTGCCGGATCAAGGTTATATCGCACGGGTGCATCCACTTGAGCTGTGGTTGCTTGCCTATCTCAAGGAGTTTGACAAGGCCACCTTTACCGATGCGGTAACCGCCAGCCGTGACGAGCGTCAGGAGGTCTACAGCTGGCTGTTCAAGACCCGTCATCGCAGTGCCCGGGATAGCCGGATCCGCACCATGCTGGAGGTTGAGGCCTTCCTCGACATCCATCAGCGCTGGGCTCGCCTGGGCTACCCGTTCGATCACCTGGTTCCGTCCCTGGCGACCGCACTGGGCAGCTCGGGCGATCGTCCTGCTGCGTTGGCCGAGCTGATGGGGATCATCCAGAACGGCGGCATTCGTGCGCCGACCCTGCGCATCGAGCACCTCTCCTTTGCCAAGGGGACCCCCTTCGCCACCGTCTTTGAGCCGGCGAACACCCAGGGGGAACGGGTGATGCCTGCCGAGGTGGCCAACGCCTTGCGCAATGCACTCTCCAAGGTGGTGGAAGGGGGGACGGCGCGGCGCATCGCCGGGGCCTTCGCCTTGCAGGATGGTACTGTCCTGGCCCTGGGGGGCAAGACGGGGACCGGGGACAACCGGATCGAGACGGTCGGTCGCTACGGCAATGTGACCAGTTCACTGGCTCGCAACCGAACTGCGACGTTCGTCTTCTACATCGGGGATGATCACTTCGGCACGCTGACGGCCTATGTACCCGGCAGCCAGTCCGACAAGTTCCGCTTCACGTCGGCGCTGCCTGTACAGGTGCTCAAGGGGATGGCACCCCTGCTGGTCCCCTATCTGCAACCTGCTACTCATACCCAGTGCATGGCAGGCAGCTGAGCGGAAATCGCATGAAAAAACGGGGCCATTTCGGCCCCGTTTGATTGTGTACTGCACGCCGCCATAAGGCGGGCGTGAGTCATCACTTACAACAGATCTTCAATTTCACCGCGCAGGTACTGGTACATCTCGCGATAGGCTACCGGCGGCTTGTTCAGCTCCCGCTCCTTGTTGGCGGTGCGGATCAGCTGACGCAGCTTCTGGCGATCCAGCTCGTGGAACTGGGACATCAGCTCGTTGAGGGCGCTGTCGCCTTCGGTGATCAGCCGCTCGCGCCACTGTTCGAGGCGGTGCAGGCGGGCGTTCACGGTGGAGTGACGCATCTTGATGATGGAGAGGGCCTCTTCGATGGGGGCGACATCGCGGCTACGCATCAGACGGCCGATGAACTGGAGATGGCGGCGGAAGGACTCATCCTTCTTCGGCTTGAGCTTGCGGCCCAGCTCGACCGCTTCGGCAAGCTCTTCATCCAGGGGGATCTTCTCCAGCTCGCTGTGACTCAGGGAGACGATCTCTTCCCCCATCTTCTGCAATGCCTCGGCATCACGCTTGAGCTGGCTCTTGCTGGGGCCCCAGTCTTCCCACTCGTTGTCGTCTTGATATTGACTCATCGGTCTCTGTATTCCTGTCATTCACGTTTGGCGGATATGTTACCAGCTTCTCCCGCTGGGCGCAGGGGTCTGATATGCTTAGCCCCTTTCCTTCCCTTCATACAGATGTGAGTTATGGACCAGCAAGATCAAATCCGCCAGGATCAATCCCATCTCGAGGCCGTGGTCGCCGAGGCCCTTGAGATAGCGAAAGGGCTGGGCGCCGGGCTTGCCGAAGTCTCCATCAGCAAACAGACCGGCCTCTCGGTGAACACCCGGGGCTGCGAGCTGGAAAGCATCGAATTCAACAAGGATGGCGCACTCGGCATCGCCGTCTATCGCGACGGTTGCAAGGGGTCCTCCTCCACCACGGATCTGACCAAGCCGGCCATTCGCGCCGCTGTGGAAGCGGCCATGGAGATCGCCCGCCACACCTCTCCCGATGACTGCGCCGGTCTTGCGGATGCGGATCTGCTGGCCTGGGATGCCCCGGACCTGCAACTGTGCCACCAAATCGAGCTGGATCCCCAGCGTGGCATCGCGCTGGCCATCGAGTGCGAGCGGCTGGCCCTGGGGCGGGATGCCCGCATCAAGCACTCTGACGGAGCCAGTTTCTCCAGCCACCTGGGCGTCAAGGTCTATGGCAACAGCCACGGCTTCGTAAAAGGCTATGCTGCATCGCGCAACTCCCTGAGCTGCGTACTGATCGGCGAGCAGGATGGCGACATGCAGCGCGACTACGGTTACTCCTCCAGCCGCTCCCTGAACGGGCTGTGGAGTCCCCAGCGCATCGCTGACGAGGCGGTGGAGCGCACTGTTTCCCGCCTGGGGGCTCGCAAGATCAGCACCCGCCATGCCCCTGTGCTGTTCCACCCCGATACCGCTGCCGGTCTGTGGGGCCATCTGGTGATGGCCATCAGTGGGGGGAACCTCTATCGCAAGTCGAGCTTCCTGCTGGACAAACTGGGCAAGCAGATCCTGCCCGAGTGGCTCACCATCCAGGAGTTCCCCCACTTGCCGGGAGGACTTGCCAGCACCCCGTTCGACGGGGAAGGGGTTCGCACCCGCGACATGGACATCATCCGCAACGGCGAGCTGATGAGCTGGCTGCTCACCTCCTACTCCGCCCGCAAACTGGGCCTGACCACCACGGGCCATGCCGGGGGTATCCATAACTGGCAGGTTTCCAATACCGGCCAGGACTTCCAGGGCATGCTCAAAGAGATGGGTACCGGGCTGCTGGTGACCGAGCTGATGGGGCAGGGGGTCAACATCGTCAATGGTGATTACTCCCGCGGCGCAGCCGGTTTCTGGGTTGAAAATGGCGAGATCCTCTATCCTGTGGAGGAGATCACCATTGCAGGCAATCTGGCCGACATGTTCAGCCATATCGTGGCGGTGGGCAGTGATGAGGATGAGCGTTCCAGCCTCAAGACCGGCTCCGTACTGGTCGAGCAGATGAAACTGGCGGGGCACTGATCCCCCTCCGTCCGATCTGGAATATGGTGTCTAGTCCTGAGATAGGTCTACACATTTTCAGCTAGCTTTTAGCACTCAGAACCCCCGATGCGTCACATCAGGGGTTCTGTATTTCAATGCCTGATGCGGTTGCTCCAGGTTATAAGTATCCACTGCCTTTCGCACTTTTCCCCGCCTGCGCCAGCCTCTGCAGGCTTTGCAGCAGTGACTCTCTTTTCAAGATCTCAGTGCATTTTGGTGACAGTTATGAGTATCTGTCATCAAGCATTTGACCCCGTGTTGTTCATGCAATGACTGATACAACCCCGAACAATACTGCACCTGGTGGTCCGAATGATGAATAAGCTCTCCGTGGTCACGTTGTTGCTTCAGTGTTTTCTCGATCACCATCGACTCGGCATTCATCTCTTAGTTGCCACTATTTTGCGTGAGCAGGTGTCCGTCACCTAGCTCAGGTAGAGCGGCCCTGAGTGTCATAACGCGTCTGCGTCTGTTTATAGGTGAGCTTGCCTTCTTCAATCTGCTCGACCAGGGCCAGTTTAAAAATCAGAGTAATTGTGTTGTGTTCGTTTACGCCCTGTCCCATCGAGATCTCCATCTATTCGGAGGAGAAGATGCAAACCATATTCAGGCAGATGCGCCGATCAGACGTCGGCCAGCTGCAATGCCTGGCGGTAGTACTCGTTGGCCTTGTTGGTCAGGCGGCGCTTGTCCATCACCTGGCCGAGGGCGTGGTAGAGGGCGGCATCAGGCGCCTTCGCCACTTCCTGCTCCAGCAGGCGCTGGGCTTCGTCCAGTTGACCGGCCAGCAGGCAGACCCGGGCCAGCGCGGCTTCGGCGCCCGGCTGATCCTGGATCTTTCTGAGCAGGGTCAGCATGGGCTGGTAGTCGTCCAGTTTGAGCTTGGGCAGGCGGGCGAACAGCTCGGGGGAGGGATCCTTGCGCAGGGCCTCCAGCCAGAGATCGGCGGCTTCGGCATCGGCCCCCAATCGGCGCAGGCGATCCCCGTAACTGGCCAGCAGCACGGGATCCTGGCGCTGTTTGCGGGGCAGACCCTGCCAGACCGTGCGCAGGGTGTCGAGGGAGCCGCTGGCGGCCTCCAGACGACCGCACCACGCCTGGTGCAGCAGGGTCTCTTCCTGCTGGGCGGTCAGCTTGCCCACCTTGCGCAGGGCAGGGGCGAGATCGATGAGGGCCGCCCAGTCTTCACGGGCCAGATACACCTGACGCAGCTGATCCAGCACCATGGGGTGGCGCGGGTTGAGGGCATAGATGGACTC
Organism: Aeromonas sp. PS2Canimalfood6; assembly: GCF_048276795.1. Lineage (NCBI taxonomy): Bacteria > Pseudomonadati > Pseudomonadota > Gammaproteobacteria > Aeromonadales > Aeromonadaceae > Aeromonas > Aeromonas sp. PS2Canimalfood6. The sequence goes on along the minus strand of NZ_JBLUXC010000019.1, from coordinate 59,869 downwards.
GAGGCGACCGAGGGCGCTGTCGTACTGGCCCTGCTCAATCTGCAACTGGGTCTGGATCAGGGTCAGTGCCAGCTCTGCCTTGGGGTTCTCTTCCTGAGCTTTCTGCAGGTAGTGATCCCGGCGCACGTCATCGCCCCGGGCCTGGGCCACCCGGGCGGCGCTCAGGTAGTTGAGTAGCGGGGTGTCGCTGTTGTCGGCGCCCTTGATGAGGAGCTTCTCGGCCTGGTTGTAGTGCCCCTCTGCCATGGCCAGGGTGGCATTGACGGTTTGCAGGTTGGCCTTGCGGCGGCGGCGGGAGCCGAACCAGCCCTGGGTCTTGCGGCGCAGGCCGAACAGGCGGGCCAGCACCCATTCCACGATGAGCAGGGCGCCGTAGAACAGCACCGCCAGGATCACCGCGCTGGTGACCGAGGATTCCACCGTGTAGTTGCCCAGCGAGATGAGCACATAGCCCTTGTTGCCGGAGGCTTCGGGCCCGAAGATGAGGCCCGCCACCATCACGGCGACTATGACGATCAGACGAATCATGGTCTCCTCCTCAGTTGCCGGCCAGGATGCGTTGCAGGCGTTCGGTCAGCACCTGTTCCAGCATGGTCTGGGTCTTGAACTGATCCGGGTAGTCAAACTGGATCTGCTCGCCTTTGAGCTTGTCGAGCTCGGACTGCATGTACTGGGTGGCGCTGTTGTCGGCATCGAAATACTGGGTCAGCCAGCGCTGGGCCTTCTCCAGGCTGTCGACATAGAGGGACTGCTGTTCGCGATAGACGGCGAGCTGGGCCTGCAGCAGCTTGGTCTTGAGGTTCTCCCGCAGGAAGATCTCCTGCTGCGGGGAGAGCAGGGCTTCCACGGCGCCATCGCGACGACGGATGGTGATGAAGTTTTCGGTGAACTTGACCCAGTTCTTCTTCAGGTTGCTCTGCCACTCGTCCGGGTTGGTGCTGACGGTCTGGTCGGGCTCGCTCTTGGCTTCCGGCATGCTGACGGTGGAGAGGGGCAGCAGCTCGATCTGGTCCGAGAGGGCGGCCAGCTTCAGGGTCAACCCCTCGCGATCGACTCGCGGCATCCCCTTGAGCTTGGCGATGTCTTCCGCCAGCGCCTTGCGAATGGGCATCAGGCTGGGGTCGTTGAGCGCCTTGATGCGCTCGTCGGCGTTGCCGAGCAATGTGATGGCGGAGACGATGTCGTGTTCGAGCCACAGCTTGCGGCCCGCCATGCGCACCAGGTATTCGGATTCGGCCAGCATCCAGTCATTGGGGCGCTTGTCGTCCAGATCCAGCACCTTGGTCTGCAAGGCGTCCAGCGCCTCCTGCAACTGCTGCTGGCTCTTGCCGAGGGCACCGATCTGTTCGGCATCCTTGCTGCTGCCCTGATCAATCCTGGTCATGGCGTCGGCCAGTTGCTGCTTGAGGGCTACCAGTTCGGCCTGCTGGGCAACGGCGTTCTGGTGTCCGTGCACATAGAGACCACCGGCCAGCCCCAGGGCCAGCAGGATGGCGATGCCGCCAAGCACGGTGCCAGAGCAGCCCTTCTTGCTCCCTGTCGTTCCGGGCGCGGGCTTGTTGTTGTCGGCCACGGTGGCCGCGGCACTCGGCTGGACTTCTTGCTGTTCAGTCATTCCATCTTCCTCAGTTCCAGGGCGGCCACCAGAGCCTGGTTGGATGCACCTTGGGCAATCACGATACGGGTAAAACCAGCCCCTTCAGCCATCTCGGCCACCCGGGGACTGGGCACCACCAGCAGGCGGTCATAAAGCCAGGGGTGCTGCGGGCCGGGCACCAGGGCCAGCAACCGCTGCAACAGTTCGCCACTGGTAATGAGCAGGCTGTCGAGCCCGGCTGCCTGCCAGTGGCGGGTCAATGCGTCCCCGTCAAGATCGGGGTAGTGGCGCTCGTAGGTGGCACAATAGTGCACCAGTGCGCCCCGTGAGGCCAGCGTCCGGGCGATGAGATCCCGCCCGTCGTTGCCGCGCAGGATCAGCACCCGGCGGCCACTCACCCCTTGCAGCGCCGGCAGGGCCAGCAGCCCCTCGCTGCGGGGATCGGCCGGGCACAGGGCCTGGATGCCCGCCTCGGCAAAGGCATCCGCACTCGCCTGGCCGACTGCAAAGTAATCAATATGTGGCCAGGTCTGACCAGTTTGCAACAGAAAATGATGTGCAAAATGAACGGCATGCATGCTGACGGCGATAACGAGGTCCGCCTCTTGCAGCATGTCACCCAGGTGAGGGAGGTCGCATCCCGGCCGGGTTTCCAGCAACGGACAGCAGAGCGGTGCATGACCCCGCTGGCGCAGCATCTGCACCAGCTGGTTGGCCTGGGCGGCCGGGCGCACCACCAGGGGGACCATCAGGGGGCGCTCCGGGCAGATGACCGCGAACCGGCCCGTGCTGCACTCATGCCCGGTAGACCTCGGCGAGGATGACGTCGGCGCCGGCGGCCAGCAGGCGCTGGGCCAGGGTGTGGCCCAGTGCCTCGCCCTCTGCCAGGGGGCCGCGGATCTCGTCGCGAATGACGCGGGCACCGTCCGGGCTGCCCACCAGGCCGCGCAGCCATACCTCTTCTCCCTGTACCAGGGCATAGGCCCCGATGGGCACCTGACAGCCCCCTTGCAGGGCGCGGTTCATGGCACGCTCGGTCAGCACCCGGATGCGGGTCTCGGGGTGTTCGAGCGGCGCCAGCAGGGCGTGCAGCTCGTGATCGTCGAGGCGGCATTCGATGCCGACCGCCCCCTGGCCGTTGGCGGGCAGGCTCTGCTCGGGCTCGATGAAGGCGGCGATGCGATGGGCCATATCCAGTCGTTTCAGGCCGGCGGCGGCCAGGATGATGGCGTCATATTCACCGGCATCCAGCTTGGCGAGGCGGGTGTTGACGTTGCCCCGCAGGTCGCGGATCACGAGATCAGGGCGGGCTGCGCGCAGCTGGCACTGACGGCGCAGGCTGGAGGTGCCGACCACGGCCCCTTGAGGCAGCTCGTCTATCTGGTTGAAATGGTTGGAAACAAAGGCATCGCGCGGGTCTTCGCGCTCACAGATGGTGTGCAGGCCGAGTCCGTCGGGGAACTCCACAGGTACGTCTTTCATGGAGTGGACAGCGATGTCGGCACGCCCTTCCAGCATGGCAGTCTCCAGCTCCTTGACGAACAACCCCTTACCGCCGACCTTGGCGAGGGGGGTGTCGAGGATCTTGTCACCCTGGGTGCTCATGGGCACCAGTTCAACCTGCAGATCCGGATGGAGTGCCTCCAGCCGATCTTTCACAAAATTGGCCTGCCACAGGGCCAGTGGGCTCTTTCGAGTGGCAATTTTCAGGGTTCGGGCTGCCATATCAATCAGTTGTTTCATCTTTTGAGAGGAAAACGATCTTACCACCCTTTGCAGGGGCTTTCATGGCGCAGCCCGCAAAAGCGGGGCCAAGCTCAAAAACGGGGGCTGAAAATTATTTTCATTCAGCCAATAATTGATTTTAAATTATTGAAAATAAGCAATTTTATTGCTTTCCGCTGATACCGTTACGAACGGGGTCAGAAATAATCCGGTGATTGTGTGCGGGCTTGTTTACCACTGCTGTTTGCATTGTTAACATGATCACACTTTTTTGACGTCTCCCTGTTTTGGTGCGTCATTTCTCTTCCCCATAGGTAGGGCATTGCTGGTTAAACTCGACACGCTGGTGGCGCGCTACGACGAAATCAATCGTCTCAAGACGCAACGAGCGCTGGATCTCATGAGTCGCTACGGGCAGCAGGTTTTCCACTTGCTGCCTGTCATGCTGCACTTCAATCACCCCCTGTTGCCCGGTTATGTGGCAGGGGATGTGCCTCATGGTATCTGGAGTTTTGTCGCCAACGAGGCCCAGCAGGCCTTCATCCAGGATCTCTGCCAGAACGCCAACTGCCAGGGCGGTCTCAGTACCCACGACAAGTCCATCCAGGGCCTCTACTCCATGGGGAGCACCTCCTCCATCGGTCAGTGCTGCCACTCGGATCTCGACATCTGGGTCTGTCACGTGGCCGGTCTGTCGAGCGAGCGCCTCGCCCTGCTGGAACAGAAGTGCCAGCACCTCTCCATGTGGGCCGAGCAGCGGGGGGTCGATCTCAACTTCTTCCTGATCCCCGAAGACAAGTTCCGTCAGCGCAACGATGCCCAGATGCAGGGGGAGAGCTGCGGCAGCGCCCAGCACCTGCTGCTGCTCGACGAGTTCTACCGCAGCGCCATGCACATCGCCGGCAAGCGGCTGCTCTGGTATCTGGTGCCGGCCGAATATGACGATCACTACGACGACTACGTCAACGGCCTGTTTGCCCACGGCAAGTTGAGCCAGGATGACTGGCTCGATCTGGGGGGCTTTGATCGCATTCCTGCCGAGGAGTATTTCGGCTCCGCCCTGTGGCAGCTCTACAAGGGGATCGACTCCCCCTACAAGGCGGTGCTCAAGTCGGTGCTGATGGAGGCCTACTCCCACGAGTATCCCAACACCCGGCTGCTGTCGGTGACCAGTCGCGACTGGTTCCAGCACAACGAGGGGATGCACTACCGCCTCGACAACTACTGCCTGATGCTGGACAAGGTGACCAACTACCTCAAGTCCATCGGCGACATGCAGCGCCTCGATCTGGTGCGTCGCTGTTTCTATCTGAAGGTGTGCGACGGGCTGAGCCATCCCAAGGAAGATCACTCCCCGGACTGGCGTCGGGAGCAGATGGCCCAGCTGGTGGCCTACTGGGGCTGGAGTCCGGAGCGCCTTTACCACCTTGATCACCGCCAGGAGTGGAAGGTCGAGGACGTCAAGGTGGCCTACGCCGAGTTGCTGGAGGCCCTGATGCAGAGCTACCGCAACCTCATCCAGTTCGCCCGGCGCAACAACATCAGCGAGTCCATCAACCCGGAAGACATCGGCATCCTGTCGCGCAAGCTCTATGCCGCGTTCGAGAGCCTGCCGGGCAAGGTGCAACGCATCAACCTCAAGATTGCGCCGGATCTCGGCGAGCTGGATCTCAGCCTGGTACAGGTACCCCACGGTCGCCTGAATCGTGCCGGCTGGTATCTCTACAAGCATTCCCTCGAACCCGCCGACATCATTGGCCGGGCGCCGCTCGAATATAACGGCTACATCAGCAAGCTGGTGGCCTGGGCCTATTTCAACGGCCTGCTGACGCCCCAGTCCCGGGTGCACCTGTTCAACCAGGGCTCGGATCTGCACATCGACAACCTGCATCAGTTCTGTCGCGATCTCTCCGGGACCTTCCCGGTCAAGTATCCCCGCGCGACCAACCTGGCCCTGAGCCGGCCGTGCGAGATCCGCCAGCTCTCCATCTTCCTGAACCTGGAGACGGACCCGTCCAGCCACTGGGTGGGGCAGGTGATCGAGTTCGATGCCAACGCCGCCGATGTCTTCTCGTTCGGTCGCAACCAGGAGTGTCTGGTGGGATCCGTGGATCTCGTCTATCGCAACTCCTGGAGCGAGATCCGCACCCTGCACTTCGAGGGGGAGGAAGCCGTGGTGGACGCCCTCACCACCATCCTCGGCAAGATGCACCAGGATGCCGCGGCCCCCGAGATGATCGAGGTGTTCTGCTACAGCCAGCACTTCCGCTCCCTGGTGCGCACCCGCTTCCAGCAGCTTGTGGCTGAATGCATCGAGCTGCGCCTGGCCCGGGACAAGCAGCAGCTGGTCAAGACGCTGGCGCTCGGCCGCGAGAAGTACGGCATCTTCTTCGAGCGGCGCGGGGTGTCGGTCAAAAAGCTGGAAAACGCCATCGATTTTTACCGTCACATCTCCCACAACAAGCTGGATCACCTGCCGCTGCGCCTCGACAAGACTCACAGCCAGCACCTGCCCGGCATCGTCGACGCCTACGCCAGCGAAGGGCTGGTGCAGTTCTTCTTCGATACCCGGGATGCAGGCACCAACATCTATATCCTGGACGAGGCGAACCGGGTGGAGATCTACCAGCACTTCGCCGGCAACAAGGACGAACTGGTACAGGGGGTGAACCGGTTCTACACCTCGGGTCACGAGCGATTCAGCAATGCGGGTCAGTTCAGCAACTTCAACCTGCCCCAGTACTACGAAATCGTGCAGGTGGGTGACAAACTCGATGTGATCCCCTACCGTAGCCAGATCCCGCAGCGGGACACCCCAGGAGCGGCGCGGGAAGTAGGATGATGTGCTGATAGCCGCACCGGCAAGATGGCAAACGGCCTGCATGATGCAGGCCGTTGTCGTATCCGTGGTGCGGGAATCTGGTGTGGAGGGGGCCGCGGCCAGTGGGGGATGCCGTCGAGCATCGCCGTCAGGGATGAAAGCAAACGGCCTGCTGATGCAGGCCGTTGTCTTACCCGTGATCCGACAATCAGGCACCGAGGCGGGCCAGCAACCAGCTGCGAATGTCGCCCAGCTGGGGGCGGCAGATCTCGTGGCGCATGGGGTATTCGTGCCACTCGGGGCTGAGTCCCGCCGCTTCCAGCCGGTTCTTGGCGTCCCAGCCCATGGAGAGGTTCACCACGTCGTCATAGATGCCGTGCATGTAGCAGATGGGCAGGGCGCGGGCCGCCTCGCTCATCTCGCCGGGCAGGGCATCGGGTACCGCCAGATAGGTGGACATGCAGAGCAGGCCTGCCAGTGGCACCGGATGACGCAGGGCGGTGAAGGAGGCGATGACGCCCCCCTGGGAGAAGCCGGCCAGCACGATGCGCTCGGGGGTGAAACCCTCGGCCACCAACTGGTCGATCAGCGAGGCGATACGGGCCGCTGACTCCCTGACATGGGATTCCACGGCGCGATCCGCCGGATCCTCGAAGCTCTTGATGTCGTACCAGCCGCGCATCCGGTAGCCCATGTTGATGGTGATGGGACGCTCGGGCGCATCGGGCAGCAGATGGCGGACGGGCAGGTCGGCGGGCAGGGCCAGCGCCTCCACCAGGGGGGCGAGGCCGGCGCCGGAGTCCCCCAGCCCGTGCAGCCAGATCACCGCATGGCGGGCACCTTCGGGATGCAGATCCGTCATGAGAAGACCACGGGCTCGCCGGCCTGGGTGGTGCAGGCCCGGGTCAGCAGGGCCTTGAGCTCGTCGCCGAAGCGGTTGTCGATCCAGCTGTCACCGCGCAGCTCGAAGTGGAAGCCGTTCTCCCGGGTAGCGACCCAGATCTGGTGCAGGGGCTCCTGCTTGTTGATGATGACCTTGGTCTTGTTCTCGAAGCTCAAGGTCAGCACCCCGCCTGCGCGTTCGCAGTCGATATCCGGATACCCCTCGTCGATGGTGTCTTCCACATACTGGAAAAAGGCGTCGGTCAGGGCGTGATACTCGTGATCCTTCATCGGTTTATCCTGTTGCTTTTAACAATGTGAGTGCGATTATAGAGGGCCAAAAATTTTTTCGCAGCGAACCATTATGATTACCCAGTTCACCAAGTGCCTGTTTGCCGCGTCGCTGTCGCTCGGGTTGGCCGCCTGTGGCCTGACGGGGCCGCTCTACATGCCGCCGGCCGAACAGCCCGCACCTGCAGAGCAGACACAGCCCAAGACAGAGAGTACACCGCAAGCCGCCTCGCCTGCGACCGCTACACCGGCCTCAGAGGCCGCGCCGCAATAATCTAGGAAGGAACCGCCCCCTTGGATCACTTTAACTACGACGCAGACGGTCAGCTTCAGGCCGAACAGCTTCCCCTGCAACAGCTTGCCGACCAGTACGGCACTCCGCTCTATGTCTACTCCCGCGCCACCCTGGAACGCCACTGGCATGCCTTCGACCAGGCGGCTGGCGACATTCCCCACCTGATCTGCTATGCGGTCAAGGCCAACTCCAACCTGGCCCTGCTCAATCTGCTGGCACGCCTCGGTTCGGGCTTTGACATCGTCTCCGGCGGCGAGCTGTCCCGGGTGCTGGCGGCGGGCGGTGATCCGGCCAAGGTGGTCTTCTCCGGCGTCGCCAAGAGCGAAGCCGAGATGCGCCTTGCGCTGGAAAAAGAGATCCTCTGCTTCAACCTGGAGTCCGAAGCCGAGCTGGAGCGCCTGAACCGGGTCGCAGGCAGCATGGGCAAGAAGGCGCGGGTCTCGGTGCGGGTCAACCCGGACATCGACGCAGGCACGCACCCCTATATCTCCACCGGCCTCAAGCAGAACAAGTTCGGCATCCCCATCGAACAAGCGCCCGCCATCTACCGCAAGGCAGCGGCCATGGCCCACATCGAGATCAAGGGGGTGGATTGCCACATCGGCTCGCAACTCACTGAATTGAATCCCTTTATGGAGGCGGCGGACAAGCTGCTCAAGCTCATCGACGAGCTGGCGGCGGAAGGCATCCACATCCATCACCTGGACGTGGGCGGCGGCCTGGGGGTCAACTACGGCGCCGAGCAGCCGCCGCACCCCACCGAGTATGCCGAGGCGCTCAAACAGAAGCTGGCGGGCCGGGATCTGACCCTCTTGTTCGAACCGGGCCGCGCCATCGTCGCCAACGCCGGTGTACTGCTGACCCGGGTCGAGTTCCTCAAACCCGGCGAGACCCGCAACTTCGCCCTGATCGACGCCGGCATGAACGATCTGCTGCGCCCCTCCCTCTACGGCGCCTGGATGAACATCATCGAGGTGGACAGCCGCGCGACCCACGAGAAGGCACTCTATGACGTGGTGGGCCCGGTGTGCGAGACCGGCGACTTCCTCGGCAAGGAGCGTACCCTGGCGATTGCCGAGGGCTCCCTGCTGGCGGTGCGTTCCGCTGGCGCCTACGGCTTTACCATGTCCTCCAACTACAACACCCGACCCCGTGCGGCCGAGGTGCTGGTGGACGGTGACCAGGCGCACCTCATCCGTGAGCGGGAGCAGTTGGCGGATCTCTGGCGTGGCGAGCACCTGCTGCCGTGATGGATGGATTTTCAGCGTTCCTCCATGTGAGAGCGTGATTAACGGTGAGACAGGAACGCGCGATGTTGATTGAGTTTTCCAAAATGCACGGCCTCGGTAACGACTTCATGGTGGTGGATGGCGTCACCCAGAAGGTGTTCTTCAGCAACGACATCATCAAGAAGCTGGCGGATCGTCACTTCGGTATCGGCTTCGACCAGCTGTTGCTGGTGGAGCCGCCCTATGACCCCGAGCTCGACTTCCATTACCGCATCTTCAATGCCGACGGCAGCGAGGTGGAACAGTGCGGCAACGGGGCCCGTTGCTTCGCCCGTTTCGTGCGTCTCAAGGGGCTGGTCAACCGGGATCGCATCGCGGTCAGCACCGCCCGGGGCCGCATCACCCTGCAGCTGGAAGGGGAGAACCAGGTCACGGTCAACATGGGGGTGCCCCAGTTCGAGCCGGGCAAGATCCCGTTCCGTGCCCAGAAGGCGGAGAAGACGTATCTGCTGCGGGCCCAGGATCACACCGTGATGTGCGGTGCCGTCTCCATGGGCAACCCTCACTGCGTCATCGAGGTGCCCTCGGTGGCCGATGCGCCGGTGGAGACCCTGGGACCCATCATGGAGCGCCACGAGCGCTTCCCCGAGCGGGTCAACGTCGGCTTCATGGAGATGGTCAACGCCAGCGAGATCAAGCTGCGGGTCTTCGAGCGCGGGGTGGGGGAGACCCTGGCCTGTGGGACCGGGGCCTGTGCGGCCGTGGTGATAGGCATCAGCCAGGGCAAGCTCAAGGAGCGGGTCACCGTCACCCTGCCGGGTGGCAAGCTGACCATCGCCTGGAAGGGACCGGGTCAGCCCGTCTACATGACGGGGCCGGCCGAGCACGTCTTTGACGGCCAGATAGAGTTGTAGACAAGGAGCGGGTGATCCCGCTCCATCAACGGATCATATCGGGGCCCTTGGCCCCTTTTTCGGATGGATCAACCAAGTTATGAGCGAACTCAAACGGCAGGAATCACTGGTGGATGAAGCCACAGTGCTGGAGTACCTGGCCCGTTATCCCGAGTTTTTCCTGCGTCACGGGGCCATGCTGGACAAGATCCGCATTCCCCATGCGCAAAAGGGCACCATCTCTCTGGTGGAGCGCCAGCTGGACAGACAGCGGGAGCGCATCGAGCAGCTGGAGCAGGAGATCACCGAACTGATGGGGGTCGCCAGCGAGAACGAGCGGATCTTCCGGGTCTATGCGGATCTCTACGGGGAGATCTACGGTTGCCAGACCCTGTTCGAGCTGAGCGCCGTGATGGGCAAGGCCTTCGTCCAGCGGCTGCGACTCACCGGCCTGCGGCTCTGGCTCAATCCCAGGCATTTCCAGCTGAGCGGCCCCGAGCAGCGTTTCCTGGCGCAGGGCAAACAGCTCGAACAACTGCTGGGTCAGCGCCTGCCCGGCACGGACTACTATTTCGGCCGCCTCAACCAGAGCGAGAAGCAGGCGCTGTTTGGCAATGATGTGCTGGTCAACTCGGTGGCCCTGATGCGGCTCGGGGAGCTCGGCGTGCTGGCCTTCGCGAGCTCGGATCCCAGCCACTTCACCCCCCACAACGACACTCTGCTGCTGGGACAGCTGGGGCGTCTGCTGCAGCTGCGTCTGCCCGAGCTGGCCCGTGGCTAAGGCAACGACCCGATCCCCTGCCAAGGTGCTCCCTGCCGCAGACCCTCTGCCGGTCGCACTGGCGGGGGAGCTGGACGCCTTTATCGAATACCTGCGGGTCGAGCGCCAGCTCAGCCCCCACACCCGCAGCAACTATCAGGCCCACCTGGAAGCCATGACCGCCGAGCTGGTGAAGCTCGGGGTCGACGACTGGGCCCGGCTCGAGGCGAGCCAGGTGCGCAGTCTGGTGACCCGGATGCACAAGGGAGGGCTGGCGCCCCGTTCCCTTGCCACCAAGGTGTCGGCCCTGCGCAGCTTCTGCGACTGGCAGGTGCGCCAGGGGCGGCTCACCGCCAACCCGGCGCGTGGCATCGTCACCCCCAAGCAGGGGCGGCCCCTGCCCAAGAACCTGGACGTGGACGAGATGTACCAGCTGCTCAACATCACCGACGAGCAGGATCCGCTGGCGGTGCGGGATCGCGCCATCATGGAGCTGATGTACTCCTCCGGCCTGCGCCTTGCCGAGCTGGTGGGGCTCAACCTCGCGGACGTGAAGCTCGACGAGCGCCAGCTCAGGGTGATCGGCAAGGGCTCACGGGAGCGGGTGCTGCCCATCGGGCGGATGGCAGTGGAGTGGTTGCACAAGTGGCTCAAGGTACGCCCCCTGCTGGCCGGTGACGAGGGGGAGGCATTGTTCGTCTCCAAGCGCAGGCAGCGGCTCTCGGCCCGCTCGGTACAGGAGCGGCTCGACGGCTGGGGCAACAAGCAGGCTCTCAATGCCCACGTGCATCCCCACAAGCTGCGCCACAGCTTCGCCACCCACATGCTGGAATCCTCCGGCGACCTGCGGGCGGTGCAGGAGCTGCTGGGGCATGCGGATCTCTCCACCACCCAGATCTATACCCACCTCGACTTCCAGCATCTGGCCAAGGTATATGACAGTGCCCACCCGCGGGCGAAGCGAGATCCGGAAACGCCGGAGGATGAGTGATGTGGTGTGCTATCTGCGGGGATGACAATCTCCACGTCGCCCGGGTCAGGCGGGAGCCCGCAACGCCAGAGGATGAGGAGTAAAGAGGAACAGCCATGCAGTTTTACCGTCGCTGGCAGCCGGTGGCCGCCATCTCGTTCGATCTGGACGACACCCTCTATGACAACGGCCCCGCCATCGCGCGGGCGGAACAGTGGATGCTGGACCACCTGCGCAGCGAATACCTGGCTACCGCCATGCTGGACAAGCCGCGCTGGCTCGCGCTCAAGCGCCAGTTGCTGCTGGACCACCCGGCGCTGAGCCACGACGTTAGCCTGGCGCGCCAGCGTGGCATTCGCGAGGCCCTGGTGCAGGGGGGCATGGAGCCCGGGCTGGCGGAGCAGCAGGCCCGGGCGGTGTTCACCGGCTTCATGGCCGAGCGCTCGAAGATAGAGGTGAGCGAGGCGACTCACGCCCTGCTGGCTCGTCTGGCGGCGCGCTACCCGCTGGCGGTGATCACCAATGGCAACCTGGATCTGGAGCAGGCAGGTCTGGCTGGCTACTTCACCCTGGTCTGCAAGGCGGGAGCGGGAGCCAGAATGAAACCGGCGCCCGACATGTTCGTGCAGGTGCAAGAGGCCCTGGGGCTGGCCCCCGGCCGCATCCTCCATGTGGGGGATCACCCGGTGACCGACGTGCTGGGTGCCAGGCTGCACGGCTTTCGGGCCGCCTGGCTCAACGAGAGCGGTCAGTCCTGGCAGTCGCTGTCGCTGCTGCCGGATGTGGAGCTGGGGCAGTTGCAGGATCTGGCCACCCTGCTGCTCTGAGCTGGGGATGAGGGACAGATTCCGTGATGTATATCTGGCAATAACAACAAGGGAGCAAGGGCGTGAAGGGAATGAAGGGTGTCATCTGGCTGGCGATCCCCGTGATGCTGGCGGGATGCGATCTGGTGCAAGACCGTTACCGGATGGAGTTCAGGGACGGATCCTGGCGGGAGATCGCCATCTCCCCGTTTTCCGACGAGGCGCGCTGGCGCGAGGGGTGTGCCACCGGCGAGATCCAGGTGGACATGACCCTGCCACTGAAACGGGGCAAGGTGGTGAATGGCCGGGAGCAACTGCTCATCGGCGGCGAGCTGTTCGAGCTGGAGGATGCCCGTCTCTATCGCGGCAACGGCATGGTGCTCGGGCAGGCCCCGGACCATATCCAGCGGGGCCTCAAGGGGCTGGATGTCTGCCGAACCCTGCGTCCTGATCGCGGGGCTCTGCCCAAGCTCAAGGGCAAGGGATTTGGCGACTAGCCCGTCTGCTGCCTGAGCGGGCAGGAGGCGTCGCCGAAGGCAGTGGGCAGCTTGATGGCGTGGGGGGTTCACAGGCCCGTCACGTCGGATGCCTCTGGGTAGCCCCCGATGTCCGAGGCCCTGCCCAGGCTCAAGGGCAAGGGGTCGGCGACTAGCCGACCTGCTGCCTGAACCGGCGGCAGGCGTCGCCAAAGGCGGTGAAGAGTTTGATGGAGTGGGGGTTCTCGCTGGCCTTCCACTCCGGGTGCCACTGCACCGCCAGCAGGAAGGGGGAGAGGGCGGGAGCGTGGATCGCCTCGATCAGCCCGTCTTCGGCATGGGCCAGGGGGGCCAGCCCCTTGGCCAGCGTCTTGATCCCCTGCCCGTGGAGGGAGTTGACCGGAATCGACGGCTGCCCCATCAGCTCGGCCAGCCAGGTACCGGGCACCAGCTCGACCTGATGGCTCTCGCCATACTGCTCGTCCACCGGGTCATCCGCATCCTCCCGATGATCGTCATAACCCGGCTCGCAATAGACCTTCTGGTGAATGTCGCCTCCCAGGGCCACGTTGATCTCCTGCATGCCGCGGCAGATCCCGAGGATCGGCAGGCCACGGTCGAGGGCGGCGCGCACCAGGGGAATATCGAACAGATCCCTGTCCCTGTCCTGGGGCTTCTCCGGGGTGAGGTTCTCCTGGCCATAAAGGGCAGGATCGATGTTGGATCCGGCACCGCTCAGATAGACCCCGTCGGCGAGGTCCAGATACTGCTCCAGATCCTCGGTGCCACAGCAGGTGGGCACCAGCAGCGGCACGCAGCCGCTGATCTCCACCAGAGGCTTGATGTATTTGTGGGTCATGACCTGGTAGGCGTGGCCACTGCGGGCCTGGGCCCCCATGGTCATCAGCACGACGGGTTTGTTATGGGAACTGGGGTTGGGCATAGGTCACCTTGGCTATCCTTGGCGGTCTCATCCTGCGCCTTGGGAAGGCCCTTGCCGCCTCGGCTCGCAAGGGCATGCCTCAAGGCATGGTCGTGGGATCAGGGTCGCGCCAGCGTGCCAGAATCGTCGGTCAGCCTTGGCAACGACAGCCTGGATCCTGCCTCCAGTCTGCCAAGGCCGTTCAATATGTCAAACAAAATGATGCAATTATGTTAACCGCTGATGCCGAGATAGGGCTGTGAGTCCCATTTAAAGGGGCTTGAGGGGGGATGCCTGGTGCGGCGAGCGATTTGATGGTGGATATATTAAACATCTGGCCGGGCGGCCGGATAGCAGAAGGGGCCCACAGGGCCCCTTGTCGACTCAGGTGTTCAGGATGAAACGCTCGATCACCTGGGCGACCCCGTCTTCATCGTTGCGCCCCGTGGTGTGCTGTGCCAGCGCCTTGATCTCGTCGGTGGCGTTGCCCATGGCGACCCCGAGTCCGGCGTAGGCGATCATGTGGTGATCGTTGCCCGCATCCCCCACCGCGATCACCTGGGAGGCATCCAGCCCCAGGTGCTCGGCCAGGGCGGCGACGCCGGTGCCCTTGTTGCTGCGCTTGTTCATGAACTCGAGGAAGTAGGGGGCGCTGCGCACCACGGTATAGCGCTCGTGGAGTTCGGCGGGCAGCTGGGCGATGGCACGGGAGAGCAGGGGCTCTGGGTCAATCATCATCACCTTCATGATCTGCTCGTCGTCGGGCAGGGTGGCGAAGTCCACTAGGTTGATGGGTTGACCGATGAGGCGGGATTCGTGCTCGGTGTAGGGGCTGATCCTGGGGCTGATGAGCCCCTGGCGGACGGAGAAGCCGTGGATGTTCACCCCCAGCTCACAGGCCAGGTGGGCGATGGCACGGGCGTCGCTGCCGGTCAGCAACTGGCTGCGGATGATGCGTTGCTCGGACACCTGCTGCACCAGGGCGCCGTTGTAGCAGATGACGTAGTCATCCTGGCCGGTGAGGCCCAGCTCGGTCAGGGCGGCGGTCATGCCTTCCAGCGGGCGGCCGGAGGCTAGCACCACGGTCACGCCCCTGGCGCGGGCTGCCGCGATGGCGGCCTGGGTGCGGGGGGAGATTCGGCCCTCTGGGGTCAGCAGGGTGCCATCCATATCCAATGCGATCAGCTTGTACATCTTCTCACTACCTGAGTCTGGCCGGCCCGCCCGATGGGGCCATGGGGAGGCCGAGTGTAGCGAAAATCGCCGCCGGGATCACGCCGCCTGCCGACGCGGGGGCACGTTGCCCCTCAGCGCTGGCCCTGGTAGGGGGTCAGTTGCAGCTGATCTTCCCGGATGGCGAAGTGGATGGGGCCGTGCTCGATATCGACCCTGTTGTGGTGATGGGCCATCTCCACCTCGACGCCGGGGAAGAGGCGCTGGGTGGCGATGATGTCCATGTTGGCCATGAGCGCCTGCAGCTCCCGCTGCGCCTCGGCGAGCTGTTCGTCCAGGCTCTTGCTCTCGTCGAACTGGCGGGTGCGCAGCGCCTTGATCTTCTGCAGGGTCTCGGGATTGCGCTTGTCACGGGGCAGTTGCAGCAGCCGAAGGATGAGATCCTGCAGCTTGTCTATCTGCTCGGCGCAGGTCTGTTTGCGCTGGCGCAGCGCCAGCTCCTGCTCCTTCTGGCTGAAATAGCCACCGAGGATCTGCAACCGGGTCCGGTTGGCCGCCGAGGCTCCGAGCACCGGGGCCATGATGAGCCGGTTGGCGATGTTGATGCCGCCGATGAGGTGCCCCTTGCGCATGGCGCTGTCCCCCACCTTGAGATCCTGGCCGCTGCGGCAATAGCAGTGGCTGAGCTGGCTCAGGATATGGATGTCGCCATCGGCCTCCAGCCTGGCGTACTGGGCATAGCTGGCGTGGATCTCCCCCCCGGCGTTGAGGTGGCAGAGGTATTCGTCGTCCGCCAGCTTGCGCCCTATGATGCCGTTGCGCACCGTGATGGTGCCGCCGGATTCGATGTAGCCGCCCTCGACGAAGCCGCCGATCACCACGTCCCCGCTGGTCTTGACGCGCATGCCGGGCATGACGTCCCCGGTGACCAGCAGCGATCCCTCGAACTCGACGTGGCCGTGGCGGATGTCGACCTGCTTGACGTTGAGCACCTCGTCGACCCGCATCCCGGCACGCTCCTGACAGGGGAGCCCCGGGCGTGTCGCCAGCAGCAGGTCCGGATCCTCGGGGGAGAGGCAGGTGCCGTCACCCGGCGTCATGGCGCTCTCCTTGCCGTGGCGGGCGGTCAGGGTCTGGCCCGTCACGGTGAAGCCGTCGATGCCCTGGGTGGCGGGGTGCCTGCGCATCAGCAACGCCCCCGCCTTGACGGTGAGCAGGGTGCCGAGGTCGCGCATGTCCACCTTGCCGTGATCCCGCTCCTGGGGTTTGAGGATCCGCTCGGCTGCGGTCTCCACCAGCCGCTCCAGGCGGGTATCCAGGCCGTGCCTGGCGGCCTTGCCGAGGGCGATGACGGGATTGAGCTGGGCACCGGGTGCCGCCTCACCCGCTGCCTGGATGGCGGCGGCAAGCAGTCGCTCGCTCACCCCCTGCGTGACCGTGCTGGCCGCCAGGGCCTCCTGCAACCGGGCCAGGGTCAGGGGCTGGCCGCCCCAGTCCGCGGTGATCTGCGCCCTGGCGCTCATCTGGTCCTTGTCCACCTGGATGAGCAGCCTGGCATCCTGGCGCCGGGCAATGGGGACTGGCGGATGCGCGGGGGCATCCGGCTCTGCGATGAGGGCGTTGAGCAGGGTGACGGCTTCACGGATCCCCTCGCCGAGGGGTTCGTAGCGCCGGCAGTTGGAGAGTCGCAGCAGGGCGAGGACGTCGCTTTCCTGGATGGGCTCGGTGAGGCCCGGGGTGATGCGCAGGCAGACATAGCTCATGTCGGCCGACAGCTGAAACCACGCTTTGCTTAACACCGGGCCCTCCTTTGTTGTCCCTGTCCGGTTTGCCCCATGCCGGGGCCTCTCCTTGCCGGCATCCAATGCCGCCGGGGCGGATCCAACGCGCAGTATTCGGGTATTTTTCCTTCCGGGTCAACGATCTGAATGCAAATGGGTGAGCCGGGTTGAGGAAATATCGGCTGACGGGAGAGGGGCGGAGCCGGCCATGCCATGGTCTCCATTGCGGTTTTTTAGCGCAATATGCTGATGTTTTATGCTTTCGCTATCCAGAGTGTCCATCACGTTGAGGGAGGCGATGCAAATCACCTTGCCAGGCAGGAAGAGAAGGATTTTAATCTGCCGCCGCCCCAGGGCGAGGACCCTGGTCGCCATCGATCAGCCCCTTTTTCTGTCCAACCGAACGAGCCCCATGACCGCCCAAGGCCACCTGCTGTTTTCCGTCACCTGCGTCCTGCTTGCCCACAAGGTCGAACTGACTCCGGCCCTGGCCGATGCCAGCCTGTGGCACATCGTCCCCATGGCCCTGGCGAGCGCCCTGCTGCCGGATCTCGATCACCCCCGTTCCCTGCTCGGGCGGCAACTGCCCTGGATCTCGGGGCCGCTCTCCCGGCTGTTCGGCCATCGCGGCTTCACCCACAGCCTGCTGGCGGTGGGGATGGGGGTCTGGGGGCTGGCCCAGGTAGAAGCCCCCTGGTTGCTGTCGGGGGCGGTGAAGGATGCCCTCATCGTGGGCTATCTCAGCCATCTGCTGGGGGACTGGCTCACCCCCATGGGCATTCCCCTGCTCTGGCCCTGGCGTCGGCGCTTTCGCCTGCCCGGCCTGCCCCTCAAGAGCGGCGGGGGTTACGAGAGGGCCTTCTGCCTGCTGACCCTGGCGCTCGCCGGGTACTGGGTCCATGGCGGTGCAGGCTTGGCTCACTTCTAGCCCCGGGCGCCCTCCTGGCACCTGGCCGTTCGGGTCAGGGTGAGGTAATCGGCGAGCACCGGCAGCCCCAGCAGGTGGCGGCGCAGCATGTCGAGGGCGGCGAAGGCGAGGATCCGGCGACCGCTCGCGGGATCCGGGTGGCTGACCCTGAGCGTCTGGCCGTGCAGTTGCCCGTCGGCGCAGAGCAGCAGCGGCACGCCGTCCGGTCCGGCACGGCCTATGGTGAGGCTCAGGGGGGCGGCGGGCACTGCCAGTTGAGTCAGATCGTCGCTCAGGGTGTGGCTGAAGCCGGCGGTCAGGGCCGGGTACCCGTGACACATGGTCAGCAGGGCGCCCCGGCTCTCCCCTTCCTGCAGGTGCAGCGACCGCTCCCCCAGCAGGGCCAGGATCTGGCTGGCAGGCGCCTCGTTGCCACGCCCCACCAGCCAGGGGGCGATGGCCGCAAGCAGCCTCGCCTCGGCGGCGTCCATGTCGGCGGTGCTGGCACCGTGGCCGATGAGCTTGAGCTCGATGAGGGGCATGGAGGAGCGGTAGCCCAGCTCGATGCCGGCAGGCCAGGGGGCCGCATCCAGCATGTCGCTGAGGGCGGACTCCGAGACGCCGAAGGTGTAGAAACGGCGCAGCTCGGTGTCGGTCTCTTCACCGGCCAGCGCCTTGAGGCGGGGCATTATCTGTTCGCGCACCATCTGCTGGAACTCGAACGGCACGCCCGGGGTGAAGAAGAGCCGGCTCTGGCCGTGGCTGGCCGGGTGGCGGACCACAAAGCCGCAGGCGGTGCCCACCGGGTTGTCGAGGATCTCGCAGTCCCGGGGCAGCCAGGCCTGCTTGGTGTTGCTCCGGGCCATGGTGCGGCCCCGACTGGCATAGCGTTCGGCCATGGTGGCGAGCCAGTCCGGGAACAGGGTCAGGGGCTGGTCAAACGCCTCGGCCGCGGCCTGGGCGGTGAGGTCGTCCGCCGTGGGGCCGAGCCCCCCGCACACCAGTACCACCTCGGCGCGGTTGGCGCTCTCCTGCAGCACGGCTGTCAGATCCGCGAGGTTGTCCCCCACGGTGGCGCGGCGGCGCACCTGCCAGCCCTGCTCCAGCAAGAGGGCACTTAGCCAGGCGGCATTGGTGTCCACCACCAGGCCGGTCACTATCTCGTCGCCTGTGCTGATGATCTCGATGCGCATGGGGACTCCTTGGGTGGGGCCAGCCCTCTCAGGGCTTGCCGTGTTCGAAGTAGTAGCTGATCCGGGTGCGGGGGTTGAGGTATTCGAACACCGCCGGGGGCAGGCGTTTGGGCTGGATCACCTTGGCGATGGTCAGCCCGGCCGCGTCGAGGTCGATGATGGCCGCCTCCTGGCGCGGAATGCGGGGGTCGTATACCAGCACGGCGGGGTAGAGCAGGCGGGAGGCGTTGACCGACATCACTAGCCCCACCTGGCCGTTGGAAAGCTGCACCACGCTACCCGGGGGGTAGACCCCCATCAGCCGGATCAGCATGCCGAGGTGATCGGCGTTGAACTGGGACTTGCGCTGCTTGTAGAGGCTGCCGAGGGCCGCGTAGGGCACCTTGGCCTCCAGGTGGCAGAGGTTGTCGTACTCGTTGATGAGGGAGACGATCTGGGTGAGGGGATCGAGCTGATCGCCCTTGAGCCCCTGGGGGCCGGTGCCGTCCAGGTACTCGTGGTGGTTCTGCACTATCTGCTTGGCCGCTTCCGGAAAATCGCTGACCAGCCCCAGCAGTTCCAGGCCGTAGCGGGGATGCTGGGCCATCAGGTTCTGCTCCGGCTTGGTCAGCGGCTCCGTCTTGCGCAGGATTTGGCTCGGGATCCTCAGCTTGCCGATGTCGTGGAACAGGGCCCCCATGCCGACCTGGCGGATCGCCTCGGCCGGCAACTTGCACTCCCGGGCGAGCAGCATGCTGAGCACGCTGACGTTGAGGGAGTGAAACTGCAGGCTGTTGCCATCATCGCTGTCGGAGACCAGGTGCAGCACCATCTCGTCCACCGAGAGGAGCTGCTCCGTCATGGCGTTGATCAGCTCCTGGGCCTCGCTGATGGCGTTGAGGGGGCGGGACTGGATCTTGCCCATGAGGTTGCGCACCTGGGCCAGGGATTGGCGGAACTGTTTCTCGCACTGCTGCAGGTCGCGGCGATAGCGCTGCAATTGCTCGATGCGCCGCAGTTTCTCCTGCTGCATCTCCTCCTGGCGGGCGACAAGACCCTCCCCCTCAACCTCATCTGCCTGGGACTGGGTCTGGCCGAGGGGCTTGGGCGGCGTGTCGCTCTTGTCGGGAATGATGGTCACCAGCTTGAGGCCAAGGCGACGAATGAGCTCGATCTCCTCCTCGCTCTTGAGCTTGAAGCTGGAGAACAGAAACGGGTGCTCACGCCATCCCAAAGGCAGGGAGACATAATTGCCGACTTGCAGCCGTTCTACGGAGATCTTGATTCCTGTCATGGGGTTGGGCACGAGGGACACACTGAGCCGTATGCTAGTCAAAGGGCGGGGTGAATACAAAAGGTATCTGATGACAGCGGGAGCGCTTTATTATAGGCTTCTAGATGTCCAGACATATTTACCGATGCAGTACAGGGAGTCAGCATGCCGATCAAGATCCCGGACCAGTTGCCCGCCGCCGAAGTGCTGGGGCAGGAGAACATCTTCGTGATGACGGAATCCCGGGCCGTCACCCAGAACATCCGCCCGCTGCGGGTGCTCATCCTCAATCTGATGCCCAAGAAGATAGAAACCGAGATCCAGCTGATGCGGATGCTCTCCAACTCGCCCTTGCAGGTGGACGTGGATCTGTTGCGCATCGACGATCGGGAGTCGAAAAACACGCCCCAGGCGCACCTGGAGAACTTCTATCACGACTTCGAGCAGGTGAGAGGCAACAACTACGACGGCATGATCATCACGGGGGCGCCGCTCGGGCTGGTGGAGTTCGAGGAGGTGGTCTATTGGCCCCGCATCGTCGAGATCATCGAGTGGTCCCATCAGCATGTCACCTCCACCCTCTTCCTCTGCTGGGCGGTGCAGGCGGCGCTGAAAGCCTTGTACGGCATGGAGAAGCAGACCCACGGCGAGAAGCTCTCCGGGGTCTATCGCCACCACCGCCTCGACGAGCACGAGGCGCTGCTGCGCGGCTTCGATGACGAATTCGTGGCGCCCCACTCCCGCTATGCGGCCTTCGACGGGGATCTCATCCGCGCCCACACCGATCTGCAGATCTTCGCCGAGTCGGAAGAGGCGGGCGTCTATCTGGCCGCCACCAAGGATTGTCGCCAGGTGTTCGTCACCGGCCATCCGGAATATGACGCCCTGACCCTGGATGGGGAATACCGGCGGGATCTGGCGGCCGGGCTCACCCCCGTCATTCCGGTCAACTATTACCCGAACAACGACCCAAGCCAGACCCCGCGCGCCACCTGGCGCAGCCACGGTCACCTGCTGTTTTCCAACTGGCTCAACTATTACGTCTACCAGTTGACCAGCTACAAGGTGGAAGACATCGGCAAGGTGTTTACCTACCAGCAGCCCAAGGGATAGAGCCCATCAGTCCGCTCCGGCCAGCCGCCGCCCACGGGTATCGAGCCAGTGACGGTGGCAGGCCAGGGTGAAGGCACGTGGCCGTCTGGCCCGGATGAGGGTCATGGCCTCCTGCTGGGGCAGCCCCTGGGTCATCAGCAGCAGGGCGGCCGCCAGCCCGGTACGCCCGCTTCCGCCGTGACAGTGAATGGCAAGGTGCCGTCCCTCGCGTAGCAGGGCGAGCAGTCGGGGTTGCACCCCGGGCCAGGCCTGTTCGAAGGCGGCATCCGGTGCCTCGTCATCCGCAATGGGCAGATGGAACCAGCTCATGCCTCTGGCCTGCACCAGCTGCCCGAGAGAGAGGGGCCCGCACAGGGCCAGCTCCTCCACCGTCATCAGGGTCAGCACCCCGCCGGCACCGGCCAACTGCAACTGGGCAAGGGCGTCGGCCATGGGGACCTGCTGGCTGCCGGGGCAGGGGGTGAGCAGGAGCTGGCCGTCGAGCCGTGGAACGTCCAGGCTCCAGAAGGGATGGGCACTGAGCATGGGGTTCCTCGTGGTGGTCGGGGTCAACGGGATCGGCATCCTGCGGGTGCGGCACAGCATAGAGGGGCCGGAGGCGATGTCAATCTGCGTTGTGTTCGGCCCGGTTTACGGGCAGAGTCTAAAAAAATCGAGCGATGCAAGGAGTAAAGATGAGAAACCTGGATCAACTGGACTTGGACATCCTGGCCCATCTGTTTCGCGATGCGGGCATGACCAACAAGGATTTGGCGGCCTTGGTCGGGGTGGCGCCGTCCACCTGTCTGGAGCGGGTGCGCAAGCTGCAGCAGGATGGCGTGCTCAAGGGGGCGCACTGCGAGGTGGATTACCAGGCCCTGGGCGGTCACATCCAGGCCATGGTCTCCCTGCAACTGGCCCGTCACAGCCGCCAGATCATCGATGCGTTTCGCGACGCCATCCTGGCCCTGCCCGAGGTGATCAGCCTGTTCCACATGGGCGGCAAGGATGATTTCCTGGTGCACCTGTGCGTCTCCGATACCGAACACCTGCGCAATTTCGTCTTCGATCACTTCACCTCCCGGGAAGAGGTGGTGCACCTCGAGACCTCCCTGGTGTTCGAGCACAGGTTCAGCCGCTCGCTCCCCTGCTTCCCTCACCCCTGATGGGGCGAGCCGCAAGAAAAAACCGCCCGAGGGCGGTTTTTTTGTGGGCGGTTCCTCAGTTGAGAGCCAGCCGGCTGTCCTGCGCCGTCCGGTAGAGCCCCTGCTGATAGGCCAGGCTGCCCCACAGGACCAGCCCCAGGGCGGCATCCTTCATGGCGCCCGGCTGCGGCGCCGGGGTGAGCGTTTCGGTCGCATCCTCGTAGATGAAGCCTTCCGGCGCCCGCTCGGGCTGCAGGATCACCACATCCCTGCCACGCATCAGGGCGAAGTTCTTGTCGTACTGCATGATGGCGCGTCCCGGCCAGTCGGCGGGCATGCGGGTGAGATCCTTGCCCAGCATGGGGTAGTCGGCACTGATGCCCATGAGGGAGAGCAGGGTCGGGGCCATGTCGATCTGGCTGACGATGCGGGGATCCTTTCTCGGTGCTATGCCGTCCCCCAGGATGACCCCCGGGATGTGGAAGCGGGGGATGGGCACCAGGCTGGCTCCCCCGACCCGGCTGTCGTGATCGGCGATGACCAGGAACAGGGTGTCCTTCCAGTAGTCCGATGCCCTGGCCTTCTTGAAGAACTCGCCGACGGCGTAGTCCGCGTACTTGGCGGCGTTGTTGCGGGTCTGCTTGGGCTGCTCGTACAGGGCGATGCGGTTGTCGGGGAATTCGAAGGGGTCGTGGTTGCTGGAGCTGAACACCAGGCTGAAGAAGGGTTTGCCCTCCTTGTGCAGCGCCGCGAAGGTCTCGTTGGCCTTGGCCATCAGATCTTCATCCGAGGCGCCCCAGGATCCCTCGAACACCGGGTTCTTGAAGTCCTTCTGCTCGACGATGGTGGTGAAGCCATTGCCGAGGAAGAAGCTGCGCATGTTGTCGAAGTGGCTCTCGCCACCATAGATGAAGCTGGTGTCATAGCCTCGCTGCTTGAGCAGGTCGGCGATGGTGAAGAAGTTGGTCTGGCTCTTGCCGAGCTTGACCACGGCCTGGGCCGGGGTCGGCGTGAAGCCGGTGAGCACCGCCTCGATGCCGCGTACCGAACGGGTACCGGTGGCGTAGAGCTGCTCGAACGCCCAACCCTCTTTCGACAAGGCATCGATGTTCGGGGTGAGCGGCAGGCCGCCGAGGGAGCCGACGAACTGGGCCCCCAGACTCTCTTGCAGCAGGATCACCAGGTTTTTGGGCTTGCCCTGGTAGCTGGCCGTGTTGAAGGTCTGGCTCGGCAGATCGGCAGAGGTAAAATCGCCGAGAGGGCGACCGCTCTCCTCGCGGACTATGTCGAGTACCTGATGGTCAGCCATCTTGCCGTAAAACTGGCTGGTGTCCTCCTCGGCCCCCATCTGCTTGATGGCAAAGAAGAGGGAGTAGGCGGAGTTGACGGTGAGAGCGTTGACCAGGGGATCGTCGGCAAAGGCCACCATGGCCGGATTCAGGGCGCGATGGCCGAGACTGGAGCGGGCGCCGAGGAAGCCGACGGCGAGGATCAGCAGGGCGAAGGCGGGGCGCCAGTACCAGCGGGGGAAGCTTAGGTCACGCACCAGGCGGCCGCTCAGCCACCAGCCACCGCCCAGCACTGCACCGCTGAAGATCACGGCCAGCAGCAGCTCGCCCTTGCGGCCAGCCCACAGCATGGAGAGCACCTCCTTCGGATAGATGAGGTACTCCACATAGAGACGGTTGGGGCGCACCCCGTATTCGGTGACGAAGGCGGGAGTGGAGATCTCGAGAAAGAGCATCAGCCAGAGCCCCAGGGTGAGCCAGATCCGGATCAGCTGCATCCAGAGCCGCCCCGGCGCGTGGGGCCCGGCCAGCAACTGGGTCAAGACGGCGGGTACGCCCCAGACCCAGCAGAGGGTGGCAACGTCGACGCGAATGCCTTGCAGCAGCATCTCCTGCCAGCCAGAGACGGCATCCACCCGTTCCAGTTGCCAGAGGCCCAGGCCAAGGCGGCTGACGGTCAGGGAGATGAGCGCGATCAATGAAAAGACGGCGATGGGCCAAACCGGTCCCAGCCATTGTTTGATGGTGGTCATATTGTTCCTGCAAACCTGTTTGCGCCCAGTCCCCGGACGCATTGTTGTTATGGTGCAGGAGTATGACAGTGGCGCCTGGCAAAGGTTGCATGGGGGGGAGGTATAAATGGAGAAGCTGGCACGTTTTATGATTTTTTTGTGACGGGATGCAGGGTTCGAAGAGAGCATAAAACGCTGGGGAAACTGTGATCCTGCTGGCACATCAAGACAATGGTCGTGCCTATAATGGCGCCGGATTTCTCAATCGGAGCCGAAGGGATGCCGGTCTTCATCGATGTGGAATATATGCAGGGCTGGTCTCTGTTCGTGGTGCTCTCCGACGGCACCACAGGCGTGCTGGATCTCACCCCCTGGCGCGGCCAGCCGCTGTTTGCGGCCATGGAGACCGAGCGTCGCTTCGCCCGTGTCTTCATCGATGATCGCCATCAACTGGCGTGGCCCTCGGGCTTCACCCTGGCGGCCCACGAGGTCTACCACCTGATCCTGCCCATCGACGAGCGCGCCGCCTTCCCCGATCGCAACATGCATCGCTTCTGACATGCTAACTCGTTGAGTCAGGTAACGTTTTCAGTCACAGACCCGCGTCGGTCAGGTCGTTATTATGACCCCAGTGCGGCGCTTTGGGCGCCCATCCACCACAGCGGGAACATAACAATGAAACAAGGAACGTTGCGTCGTGGCGGCCTCATCGGGGCCGCCCTGTTACTGACGGCTTGCGGCAGCGGGGGAGGCGGTGGCAGCAGTGACCCCCAGCCCCCGGTGGTCAATCCGCCCCCCGCGTCGGCCAGCCGCGCCTGCTACGGCAATGATCAGCCAGCCTGCAACCTGCGCACCTACCAGGTGATGGTGGAGTCCTTCGTCGACGGCGATGGCAGCGCCAACTACGGCGTCGGTTACGGCCCCTCCCGGCACAACGGCGATCTGCAGGGGATCATCGACAGCCTCGACCACATCAAGAGCCTCAACGTCAACGCCATCTGGCTCACGCCGGTGTTTGACTCCTGCGCCGGCCAGGCCGGGGACGACCGGCTGGATGCCACCGGCTACTTCGCCTGTGACTTCTTCAACGTGGATCCCAACTTCGGCAGCAACGCCCAGCTTAAAAAACTGGTGGACGGGGCGCACCAGCGCGGGCTCTATGTCTTCCTCGACGGGGTGTTCGGCCACGTCAACAAGGTGGGGGTGAGCAAGCCTTCACCAGAGGGGCGGCTGCCAGCCCTCAAGAGCGGCGGCGCAGGCTACCCGGGTCAGCTGGTGGATTACGGCCAGCCCGAGAGTCTGGCCTACTTCAAGGAGGTGGCCCGTTACTGGGTCGAGCAGTACGGCATCGACGGCTGGCGCCTCGATCAGGCTTATCAGTTGGGGCTGGATGACTGGCGCGCCATTCGCAGCGAGGTGGCCCAGGCCAGCGCGGCGCGCAAGGCCGCCGGCCAGCAGTGGGGCACCCTCGGCTACATGGTGGGGGAAGTGTGGAAGGGCGCCGACGAGATCCGCGCCCAGGCCTATGGCCCGAGCGACAACCCGGCGCTCTCTTCGGCGTTCGACTTCCCCCTGCGCTACGGCCTGGTACAGGCGCTGGCGGTGGAAGAGTCCGGCAAGGGCGGGCAGGGGGCCAGCGTGCTCGACGCCAGCTGGAACAAGGTGGAGAACTACCCGGACCATGCCATGCCCAACCTGATGCTGGGCAACCACGATCTGGTGCGCTTCGGCGATCTGCTGGAGCGGGGCAACTTCAATGGGGCGGACTACTGGCAGCGCCACAAGGCGGCCTTCAGCTTCATGGCCGCCCGCTCCGGTCCCATTACCTTCTACTATGGCGAGGAGTTTGGCGACGAGGTGCCTGGCTTTGCCAGTCAGGTGGGGGGCGACTGTGCGGCCCAGGGGCTCTGCGATGATCACGTGGCCCGCAGCGATGGCAAGGTCCCCGGTGTCACCGGCTTCGTGCCGAGCAGCGAGCAGGCCGAGCTCAAGCAGTGGCTGAGCGCTCTGCTGGCCCTGCGCGCCGCCCACCCCGCCCTCTATCAGGGGGAGCGGGTCAAGCTGGTGGCCGAGGGGAGCGTCTATGGCGACATCAAGCAGACGGCGGGCGAGCAAGTAGTCTACCTGCTCAATGTCTCCACCACGCCTCAGAGCTACGCCGTGCCGGTCGGCAAGCTGCGCAGCGGCAGCGCCCTGGTGGATCTGCAGAGCGGCGAGAACCTGGCCATCGGTGGCAGCAGCGTGACGGTGGACTTGCCGCCCCTCACCGGCCGCTTCCTGCTGGTGCGCTGAGGGAGGCAGACAACAGAAAGGGCTCCATAGTGGAGCCCTTTTTCATGGTGGCGGCTTACTTCTCGATGCCGCTGCCCAGATCGTCCCGGCGGGAAGAGACCGAGGGCTCGGCCCCGTGGCGCCAGTGTTCCAGCCGATTGTGCACCCCGCGGCGCAGGCTCTTGAAGCTGGCTTCCAAGTAGTCCACCCCCACCAGGATGGAGAGGGTGACGCCGGTGAGCAGCAGCGCCTGATGCAGCATGTCCATGCCGATGAGGGCGCCGAGGGCGGCCAGCATCCAGATGGCGGCGGCGGAGGTCACCCCCAGCACCTGACCATCCCGGGTCATCATGACCCCGGCCCCGAGAAAGCCGACCCCGGTGATGAGCTGACCCAGCACCCGCGCCTGATCGGCGCCCTGAGGACTGACGGCGGCGCCGATGGCGAGAAAACAGTAGGTGCCGAGCACGATGAGGGAAGAGGTGCGGATCCCCACCGGCTTGCCGCGAAGCTGCCGCTCCAGCCCCACCAGGGTGCCACACACCAGACAGACCAGGATGTTCTCCCAGCCAAGGGGCGCGATGTCCCACCACTGCATTGTCATCATATCCACCTCTGCTCGCGATGCTTGTTATCCTGTCGCGCTCTGCCCCCGGTTCTCCAGCCGCTGGCGGAAGGCCCGGGCGAGGCGCTCGTAGAGGTCCTTTGCCTCCCTGTCTTCAATATCGCCACGTATCCAGGGGTTGTCGATGATTTCCAGCAACACGCAGCCCTGACCCTGCTGGCGCAGATCCACCCCGAACAGGCCGTTGCCGAGCTGGTGCACGGCGCGGCGGGCGGTTTGCAGCACCCGCTCCGGCACGTCGCTGAGGGGCAGCGCCTCGATGCGGCTCATGTCGAGGGGGTGTTTGCGGCGACGGATGCGGTTGCCGGGTTCGGGTCGGTAGCGGCGGCAGGCGAACAGCGGCGAGCCGTCGAGAAAGCCGATGCGCCAGTCGAACTCGGCAGGGATCCGGCTCTGGACCAGCAGCAGGGCGGAGCGGGCCAGCCCCTCGTCCAGCAGGCGGGCGAGCTGGATGTCATCGCTGGCCATGGCGAGGTCGCGCCCCTGGGCGCCGTCGGGGATCTTCACCATCAGCGGCAGACCGAGGCGCTGCACCAGTTCGTCCACATGCTGGCGGCCGCGGCGGGTCACGACGGTGGTGGGGGGCATGGGCACGCCGCTGCGCACCATCAGCTCGTAGAGATAGAGCTTGTTGCTGCAGGCGAGGATGGCACGGGAGCTGTCGATGACCGGCATCTTGAGCTGCTCGGCACGGCGGGCAAATTCGAAGGTGTAGTGGCCGACCGCGGTCTCGGCGCGCAGCCAGAGGGTGTCGAACTCCGGCAACCGCTCGATGGCCGAGGGAGGCAGGATCTCGGCCTGGATCCCCTGGGCAGCGGCCGCCTTGATGAAACGCTCCAGCGCCAGGGCATCGCTGCTGGCGCGGCCGTCGTTGGGGTCGACCAGGATGGCGAGCTGGTAGCGTGGCGCCGTCTGTTCCTCGTCCCCCGTGCCCACCAGCGCCTGGGCGTGCTGCACCATCAGCGCCTTCTCGCTCGGGCTCAGCGCCAGCGGTGACAGGCTCTCCTGCTGGCGCACCGACCAGCCGTGGCGACCGCGCTTGAGGGTCAGCTCCTGCAGCGGCAACTGGCTCAGGCCGTAGTAATAGCGGGCGAGCCCCGCCAGCTCGCTCTGTTCGCACTGGCCGAAGATGGCGCGCACCCGGATCCTGTCCTCGCTCTGCTGGGCCAGCCAGCCCTGCAATTTGCGCCACAGCTTGGCGGGAGGCTGCTGGGGTTGCAGCCTGCTGATGGCCTGCAATCCCGGCAGGCAGTGGTGGCCGCGGGCCTGGGCCAGCAGGGAGCAGTAATAACCGGCCCCCAGGTGTTCCAGGCTGCGGCAGAGGTTGATGATGCGCGGACGCCCCCCTGTGGTGGGCAGACCGTGTTGCAGGTAGGTGCGGGCGGTCAGCAGATAGTCGGCATGGCAGG
Source organism: Aeromonas sp. PS2Canimalfood6 (assembly GCF_048276795.1). NCBI lineage: Bacteria > Pseudomonadati > Pseudomonadota > Gammaproteobacteria > Aeromonadales > Aeromonadaceae > Aeromonas > Aeromonas sp. PS2Canimalfood6. The sequence continues at coordinate 31,334 of NZ_JBLUXC010000019.1, read as the reverse complement.
GCCAGTCGCCCGGCTCCTCGACGATGACATAGGTACTCATATTTTCAGGCTCCACAGAAAGGACTGCCAGAAACGGCAGGATCCCCAGTGGGCTTCGATGCACCGACAAGCACGACAATGGCGCGAGGGGAAACAAGAGGTTACAGTGCCTAATATTCTGCCTTGGTAACTTGTGATACAAGTCGCATTTCTGGTGCTGAGGATAAATAACCGAACAAGGACTCCCCGTGTTGACCGTGCGCGCCGCCCGAGCCGATGATTTGGGCGCCATCGTGAAGCTGGAACGCTACTGTTTTCCCCCCGAGGTCGCCTTCGGCCGCAGCCGCTGGCACTATCTGCTCAATCAGGCCAAGGGGCGCACCCTGCTGCTGCAAGACGAGAAGGCGCAGGTGATGGGCTATGTGAGCGTGCTGGAGCACAAAGGCTGGGATCGTCTCATCATCCAGACCCTCGCCATCCGCTGGACCATCCGCCGTCAGGGGTGGGCACGCCTCCTGCTGGAGCAGGTGATCCGGGAAGGGCGCGAGGCCGGCTGGGGGGCGATTCGCCTCGAGGTCGCCGACGCCAACCCAGAAGCCAGGACCCTCTATCAGGGGCTGGGGTTTCGCCCCGGGGTACGGCTGCCCGATTATTACGGGCCCGGCCAGCATGCCCACCGCCTGGTGCTGGCGCTGGGGAATGAGCGGCAGGCGCCATCATGAGTTGCGAAGATTGCCTGGCTACGGCCATCAGGGCCAAGCTCGGGCGCTGCCCGGTCTGTGCCGCCCAGACCTTTCTCATCGGGGTCGTCGGCTGGCTGGTCTGGTGGTGGTGCGGCGCCGATACCTCGGTCAACGCCCTGACCGGCCTGCTGTTTGCGCTGGGGGGCTCGGGTCTCTTCCTGCTGCATCTGGCGGTGTTCGCATGGCGAAAGCTGGGCAAACGCGACATATAACGTGCTGATTTTTCAAGAAGACAAATAACAATGGAGGTTCACATGATTGCAATGGTAACGGGCGCCTCGTCCGGCTTTGGTGAGGCCATCAGCCGCCTGCTGGTGAGCGCTGGCCACCGGGTGATCGGCACCGGGCGCCGCGGCGAACGGCTGGCCGCCCTGTCCGAGGATCTGGGCGAGCAGTTCCTGCCCCTGGTGTTCGACGTCCAGGACAAGGCTGCCACCCGCGCCGCCATCGAGGGGCTGCCGACCGAATGGCAACAGGTGGACCTGCTGGTCAACAACGCCGGCCTGGCACTGGGGCTGGAGCCTGCCCACAAGGCAGACCTTGAGGACTGGGAGCAGATGATCGCCACCAACATCAGCGGCCTGACCCTGATCACCCGGTTGCTGCTGCCGGGCATGGTGGCGCGCAACTGCGGCCACGTCATCAATATCGGCTCCATCGCAGGGACCTATCCCTATCCGGGCGGCAACGTCTACGGCGCGACCAAGGCGTTCGTGAAGCAGTTCAGCCTCAACCTGCGTGCGGATCTGGCGGGCACGGCGGTGCGTGTCACCAACGTGGAGCCCGGCCTGTGTGGCGGCACCGAGTTCTCCAACGTGCGCTTCCACGGCGACGACGCCAAGGCGGCCACCGTCTATCAGGGGGTGCAGGCCATCCTGCCGGAAGACATCGCCAATACCGTACTCTGGATCAGCGAGCAGCCTGCCCACGTCAACATCAACAGCATCGAGATCATGCCGGTGGCCCAGACCTTCGGTCCGCTCCACATCAGCCGTCGCTGATGTCATGACGAGCCGACTTCTGTCCACAAGAGGCGCCTTCGGGCGCCTTTTTTTGATGGGTCTGGTCGCACTCGTCATGGAGTGCAGAAGGAGGCGTGTTGCAACCCCGTGCTGAAACGTCGAAAGAGGGGGTACTCAAGTTGGCCTGCATTTTGCTGTCTCCGGCCCATGGCGGGGAAACCATCCCCGGAGCCGGCGAGGCCGGCAGTGAGCGTGGAGCCTTCATGGATATCAAACCCTATGGTCATCAACTCGCCCAGAGCGCGTCCCAGAACCGAGCCCTGGCGACCCTCAGCGACAGCGACGACAAGCAGAGCGGCTGGTCTCAGCAGGTCAGCCTCTCCAGTCAGGTGCTGACCGGCAAGGCGCAGCAGGCACTGACCTACGAGCATCTGGCCAGGAACGGCAAGAACACAGTCCTGACCGGTGGCGTCAAGGATGCGCGGGTGCAGCAGATGGTGGACAAGGCCCTGGGCTTTGATCGCAAAAAATTTGACGATCTCGAGCGTCAGCTCAAGGGGATAGCGGATGACAAGACGCTCTCTGCCGAGGAGCGCGAAACGCAGAGCAAGGACCTGGCCGCGCAGCGCGATGCCATGCTCAAGGAGGCCATGGATCGCCTCACCGGCAAATCCGCCTCCCAGGCATGATGTGATTCAAACGGAAATCATTGGGCGTTAAAGGCAAGGGGTTGCCCCCTTGCCACGGGGCTGGCAGGCCGTGGTCAGGGCTCAGGGACTCTGGGGGGCGATCCCGATGGCGATGGCGGTGGTCTGTACGGCTTTGATCTGGTCCCCCTTGGCGATGAGGGCGAACTGGGCCGGATCCTGCACCTTGAGGGTCAGGGTATGGTCGACCCCCTTGACCCGGATGGTCTGGTGCGCCTTGTCCACGTCGATGACGTCGGCATAGATGGTTACCTGCATGCCAGCGCCGGCAGCGGGTTTCTCCCCGGCGGCCGCCTTGCCCCCTTCCACTTCCACCACCCGTTTTCTCACCCCGGCGGTGCCCTTGAGCAGGGTCAGGTCCAGCAGTTGCAGATATCTCAGGGCCACGACATCTCCCACCTTGAGCTGGGGAAGGTTGGTCACCTCCTCCCCGGCGATCAGGTCCAGGGTCTGCCCTTCGGCATTTTTCAGGCTGACCTTGCGGGTGGCCAGGTCGATGGCGGTGACGGTTGCCCTGGCGGTCAGTTCTTCGGCCAGGCTGGCTTGTCCGGGGGCCACGGCCACATGGGTGGTGACCTCGGCGGCATAGAGCAGGGGAGGGGCACAGAGGGTGAGGACACCCGCAATCCAGGCGTGCTTCAGTTTCATGATAGAGACCCTGTGAGTGGGAAAGGGACCCCGGGAGGGGCTTGAGGGGGCGACGAACTCGTCTTCCCGCTATCACCATAGCAAAGCCGGGCAGGAGCGCCCGGCATCGGCAGGCTGGCATCGTATTTTTGACGACAGGCTCCCGTTTTTGACCTGATGGCACGGCAGGCGCACAATTCCCCGGCATGCAATCAACCGAGGGCTCTGCCGTGTACAACTTCCAATATGCCAATCCCACCCGCATCTGCTTTGGTGAAGGCCAGATCGCCAGGCTGCCCGAGCTGATCCCGGCCGGCAGCCGTCTGCTGGTGCTCTACGGGGGTGGCAGCATCAAGCAGAACGGGGTCTATGAGCAGTTGACCCAGGCGCTGGCGGGCCGGGAGTGGCTGGAGTTTCCCGGCATCGGCGCCAACCCCCAGTACGATCAGCTGATGGAGGCGGTGGCTCTGGTCAAGCGCGAGCGCATCGACTTCCTGCTGGCGGTGGGTGGCGGCTCCGTGGTGGATGGCACCAAGTTCGTGGCCGCCGCTGCCTGCTTCGAGGGGGACGATCCCTGGGAGATCCTGCGGGACAAGGCCCCCATCAAGGCAGCGCTGCCGCTGGGCTGCGTGTTGACCCTGCCGGCCACCGGCTCGGAGAGCAACCCCGCCGCCGTGGTGAGCCGGGGGGAGGCCAAGCTCTCCTTCTACAATCCGCTGGTGCAACCGGTGTTTGCGGTGCTGGATCCCGCCACCACCTACAGCCTTCCACCGCGCCAGGTGGGCAATGGCGTAGTGGATGCCTTCGTCCACATCCTCGAGCAGTACCTCACCTTCCCGGTGGGGGGCGAGGTGCAGGACCGGCTGGCGGAAGGGCTGCTGCAGGTGCTGGTGGACAACGGTCCGCGCGCGCTGGCGGAGCCCACCAACTACCAGGTGCGCGCCAACCTGATGTGGGCGGCCAGCCTGGCGCTCAACGGCCTCATCGGTCGCGGCGTGCCCCAGGACTGGTCCACCCACGCCATCGGTCACCAGCTCACCGCCCTGCACGGGCTGGATCATGCCCAGAGCCTGGCTGTGGTGTTGCCCTCCCTGCTGCGGGAGCAATCGGCCCAGAAGCAGGAGAAGCTGGCGCAGTTCGCCGAGCGGGTATGGCACTCCAGCCGCGAGGACAAGGCGCTGCGCATCGAGGAGGCCATCATCCGCACCGAGCAGTTCTTCCAGCAGATGGGGGTGGGTACCCGGCTTGCCGACTACGGGCTGAGCGAGAGCTGCATCCCCGGTATCTGCTCCAACCTCAAGCGTTTCGGGCTGACCGCCCTCGGGGAGCAGCAGGACATTGATCCCGACAAGGTAGCCAGGATCCTGTCCCACGCGCTGTAAGTCATCCTGGCAACCATAGTGGCGCGGATCCTTTCCCTCGCCCTCTGATCACCGGCTGGCCAACGGAAAAGAAAGCGCCCCGATCATCGCAATGCTGTTCAGATAAGCACTTTTTTGACTGATTATTCATAAATTGGATTTGAGTTGAGGGGGCAAGGCTGTGTCCAGTCGATCTTCCTCCAGCCTTTATCCAGCGGGGCTTGCAATAGAAAGAGGGAGGCATCATGCCTCCCTCGATTTTTTGTCCTGATACTACGTGGACTGGAACTCAAATTCTCTTAAGTGAACAGCATTGCCCCGATCATCGAGGCGTTTTGCGTGGTGTCGCCGGGCACTGCCGTTTATTCGGCGCTGCGGTCCAGCTCGCGCTCCAGCGCCGCCGCCTTCTGGCGGGCCGGATGGGTATTGAGGCGCTGCCAGTAGGCTTGCAGATGCGGGAACTGGGCCAGCTGGCCGCTCTGGGCCAGCAGATCCACCAGGAAGGAGTTCAGGATGTCGGCGCCGGTGAGGCGATCGGCCACCAGGTAACGGCGGCTTGCCAGCACCTCATCGAGGTAGCCCAGCACCTTGGTACACTCGGCTTTGGCGTAGTCCGGCAGGAAGCGCATCGGGCTGCCATCCTTGCGCACGAACATATCGAGCAGCAGCGGCAGAATACCGGAGCTCTCGGCGAAGTGGAGCCACTGTAGGTATTCGGGATACTCCGGGCTGTCAGTGGCCGGTGCCAGCCGTTCCGGAGCGTGGCGGGCGATCAGGTATTCGGTGATGGCACCGGATTCCGCCAGCACCCGGCCGTCAAACTCGATGACCGGCGACTTGCCGAGGGGGTGGACGGCCTTGAGCTCGGGCGGCGCCAGGAAGGTGGCGGCATCGCGCTGGTAGGCCTTGATCTGGTAGGGCAGGCCCAGCTCTTCAAGCAGCCAGATGATGCGCTGGGAGCGGGATTTGTTCAGGTGGTGCAGGACTATCATGGAAACCTCGACGCAGTGACGGAAGGCGGTGATACGCAGCGCCCCGGCAGCAGGTTCACTTATGGATGAAAAAGAGCGGGCGTGGTGCCCGCTCCTTCGTCGATTGACTCAGGCCTCCAGCGCCTGATCCAGATCCGCCAGTATGTCCTCGATGGCTTCGATCCCCACCGACAGCCGGATCATCTCAGGTTTCACTCCAGCCTTGGCCTGCTCCTCTTCGCTCAACTGGCGATGGGTGGTAGAGGCGGGGTGGCAGGCCAGGGACTTGGCGTCGCCGATGTTGACCAGCCGCTTGAAGATCTTGAGGGCATCGTAGAAGCGCACGCCCGCCTCGTAGCCGTCCTTCAGGCCGAAGGAGAGGATGGCCGAGGGGCGACCGGCCATGTACTTCTCCGCCAGCGGGTAGTGGGGGTGACCCGGCAGACCGGCGTAGCTGACCCAGGCCACCTTGGGGTGGTGCTTGAGGTGGTGGGCCACCCGCAGAGCGTTGTCCACGTGGCGCTCCATGCGCAGGCTAAGGGTTTCCAGCCCTTGCAGTAGCAGGAAGGCGTTCATCGGCGCCAGCGCCGCCCCGGTATTGCGCAGCGGCACGGTGCGCACCCGGCCGATGAAGGCAGCCGGGCCGAAGGCCTCGGTGTAGACCACCCCGTGATAAGAAGGCTCGGGTTGGGTCAGCTGGGGGAAGCGCTCGGCGTGATCCGCCCAGGGGAACTTGCCCGAGTCGACGATGACGCCCCCCAGGGAGTTGCCGTGGCCGCCGACATATTTGGTCAGGCTGTGCACCACGATGTCGGCGCCGTGTTCGATGGGTTTGCACAAGACCGGAGTGGCGACCGTGTTGTCGACGATGAGCGGCACGCCGCGGGCGTGGGCCACCTTGGCGAAGGCCGCCAGATCGACGATGTTGCCCGCCGGGTTGCCGATGCTCTCGCAGTAGACCGCCTTGGTTTTGTCATCGATGAGGGCGGCGATGGCCTCGGCGCTGTCATCCTTGGCGAAGCGTACCTCGACCCCGAAGCTCGGCAGCATGTGGGCGAACAAGGTGTAGGTGCCGCCATAGAGCTGAGGGGTGGAGACGATGTTGTCACCGGCGGCGGTCAGCGCCTGGATGGCGTAGGTGATGGCGGCGGAACCTGCCGAGACCACCAGGCCGGCGATGCCCCCTTCCAGCGCGGCCATCCGCTGCTCCAGCACATCGTTGGTGGGGTTCATGATGCGGGTGTAGATGTTGCCTGGCACCGCCAGATTGAACAGATCCGCCCCGTGCTGGGCGCTCTCGAACTCGTAGGCCACCGTCTGGTAGATGGGCACGGCAACGGCCTTGGTGGTGGGGTCGTTGGCAAAGCCGTGGTGCAGGGCCAGGGTCGCATCTTTCATCACACACTCCTTGTTGGATGTTGCTGGGTAGCAGTTATAGATGGATAGACGTCCAATCTATCAGGCCCAGCGCCGATGTAAACCACCCATTCCGGCAAAGCAATGCCGGGGGATGGCGGTGACCGGATGGCGTCTGTGACGGCGACCTCAGAGACGGCGGCGATACTCCCTGTCGTCTATCTGGTGCATGTCCCACTGCATCAGGCGGTTGAGCTGCGCCATGGGATCTTCGACCAGCGTCAGAGGGCGGGGCAGGATCCTCAGGAAGTAGCGACGAAGGGTTTGCTGGATCCGGTTCGGTTTGAGGGGGTTGGCATGGCTCATGATGGTGCTCCTGTGCTGTGGTGTTCACGTTCGCCAGCAGTATTGAGCTAAAATGCGGAAGTAAAAACTGATGACTTTCAGAGACAGGATTTCCTCTTTTATGCCTACCACCCGCCTTTATCAGCAATTTCAACGGCTCACCCAGCAGCTTGGCTGCGACGAGCGGGAAATCAGCCTCGCCGAGGTGGCGGACCTGCTCTGCTGCACCCCCCGCAATGCCCGCCTGCTGCTGCGCCGCATGGAAGGGCAGGGCTGGCTTTGCTGGACGGCAGAAGCGGGGCGGGGGCGGCGCTCCCGCCTCACCCTGCTGGACAACCAGGAGAGCCTGACCCGGCGCCGATTGCGGGATCTGCTGAGCCAGGGCCAGCTGGCGCAGGCGGTGCGGCTGGCCGAAGATCGTCTGGATCTGCTCACTCCGCTGCTTATCGAGCAGCTCGGCCAGGCCACCCGGGAGGGGCGCCAGATCCTGAGGGTGCCCTACTACCGGCCCCTGCCCGGTCTGCTGCCCACCGCGCCCTTGCGCCGCTCCGAAATTCACCTGAGCCGCCAGATCTTCAACGGCCTGACCCGGCGAAACGAGGAAAATGGGGAAATCGAGGGGGATCTCGCCCACCACTGGGAGTGTCTGGCCCCCTGTCACTGGCGCTTCTATCTGCGCCCCGTGGTGCGTTTTCACCATGGCCGCGAACTGGTGGTGGAGGATGTGATGGAGAGCCTGCAGGCCTTGCGGGATCGCCCGCTGTTCACTCATCTGGCACGGCTGGAGAGCCGCTGGCCGCGCACACTGGACATCCATCTCGACAGCCCGGATCCTCTGCTGCCGCACCTGCTGGCCGAGCCGGTGGCGGCCATCCTGCCGCGGGAGCTCAAGGGGGAGGCGAAGTTCGCCCTGCAGCCGGTGGGCACCGGCCCCTATCGGGTGAGCGCCAACGATCCCCTGCACCTGTGCCTCGAAGCATTTGACGACTATTTCGGACTGCGGGCCCTGCTCGACGAGATCGACATCTGGATGCTGCCGGAGCTGGCGGAACGACTGGAGAGCCACGTCAGGCTGGGCAGCGACACCCCGGAGCTTGGCTCCATGCGCGGGGAGTCCGAACTGGAATCCGGCTGCTACTTCCTGCTGCAGGACGACAGATCGGCCCCCCTGCAGGACCCGGCCCTGCGCCAGTGGCTGACCCGGCTGCTCAACCCCATCGCCCTGATGGCCCGGGTGGCCCCCGAGCTGCAGCGGGGCTGGACCAGCGCACTGGGCCTCCTGCCCCACTGGCGCGAGAGCCTGCCTCTTCCCGAGCCCGGCCCGGTCAGCCTGCCAGCGCGGCTGGTACTGGCCTGCTTCAACCAGCATCTGGAGTTCAACGAGTGTGCCAGCGCCATGAGCAGCCTGCTGGCAGAGCATGGGATCCAGCTCGAGGTGCGTACCCTGGACTACGGGCGCTGGGTGAGCGGGGAGGATGAAGATGTGGATCTCTGGTTCGGCACCCTCAACCTGGAGCATGAGCACGCCTTCGCCCCTTACGCCTGGCTTCAGGGCACCCCCTTGCTGCGCCGGGTGTGGGGCGGCCAGCAGGCCCTGTGGCAGGGATTGACGCAGTGGCGCGCCCATGGTGAAGAGCCCGGCCCCCGCGCCCTGCTGGCCGAGGTTCAGCGCCAGAGCTGGTTTGTGCCGCTGTTTCACCACTGGCTGGAGCTGGAGAGCCGGGTCGGCGTGCACGGCGTGCGCATGACGGCCCTTGGCTGGTTCGATTTTCGCTGCGCCTGGTTAAAGCCCGAGCAGGTGGCGCAGGAGCCGGAAACCGGTGGTGGCTCTCACCCCCAGGCAGGGACGCTTGAGTCGGGCGGGTTGGCGCGCTAGCCTGTGCGCGGTCCTACGACAAGGAGTCGACATCCATGCTGGAAATGCAGATCCAACCCCGTTTTCAAGAGACGGACGCCCTCGGCCACATCAACAACACGGTGCCGGCGGTCTGGTTTGAATCGGCCCGTGATCCCCTGTTTCGCCTCTTCTCGCCCGAGCTGGATGTGCATGACTGGCATCTGATCATCGCGGGCTACACGGTGCAATTCAAACGGGAGCTGTTCTATGGCCAGATGGTGTCGATCAAGACCGGCGTGCGGCGTATCGGTACCAGCTCCTTCACGCTCTGGCAGGAAGCCTGGCAGGGCGGCGAGCTGGCGGTGACCGCCGAGACGACCCTGATCCATTTTGACTACCGGACCCGGCAGTCCATCCCTTTGAGCGAGGCTCACCGGGAGGGACTGAGGGTCTGGCTGGTAGAGAGTTAATCCGGCCTTCGGGCCTACCACAGGACACTTATGCGCACAACCGCGATCGCCCTGAGCCTCGGCTTGGGACTGGGACTCTGCTCCCTGCCTTCATTTGCCGCCTCCCTGGCCGAGCAGTTCACCCTGATGGAGAAGGGGGCCGACAGCGCCCTCGATACCCGCTTGTTCAGCCACGATGGCGCTGACATCAAGGCCTGGGTCGACGGCACGCCCGTCATCATCGCCGTGCCCATCCTGAACGAGCAGGGTAAACAGGAAGGGGAGAGCCGTTACTACTTCAAGGGCGGCAAGCTGTTCGGGGTGAAGGAGCCCGCCGCCCAGTTCGCCTTCGATGACAGTGGCAAGCTGACCCAATGGCTGGACGACAAAGGGCAGCCTGCGGAGTTTGTCAGCAAGATGAGCATGCAGCAGCGGGAAGCCTGGCTGACCAGACGGGCGGCCGAGCTGGGCGGGTTGTTTGCACCGAGCACCGCCGAGGAGAGGGCTGACAAGGGCGTCAAGCTCAAGGGGGCCGAGCTCGCCCAGTGGCTCTGCAATGGCAAGCTGATGGCGCTCGCCGGAGGTGACAAGGTGACCTTCGAGCCGGCCAAACTCAAGAGGAGTGCAGAGGGCATCAAGGGAGAGGTTTCCCTGCGCCAAGAGAAGGGGTGGCAGGATCTCTGCCTCACCTGCGAGGTGCAGGGCAACCGGGTGACTCGCCTCACCTGGCAGCCGCTGCCGGGTGCCAACAAGCCGCAGTAAGGGCGGCAGCGTCAAAGAATGGGGGCCCACTTGCGGGCCCCTTTTTCATGCCGGTTACTGCTCGTCCAGGGTGAGCCGGGTGAGGGCCTCCACCCGTCGCCACTGACCGGGCTCGAACCAGCGTGCCAGGATCTCCGGCTGCTGGCTGACCCGGGCCTCGGCAGGCAGGGGCCTGATCTCGGCCAGATAGCCGGCCAGCTGCTGCTCGAACGCCTGCTGGCTCTCTGCCAACTGGTGCAACCGGTCTGCCGCCTCCGGTCCCAACTGTTCGCGCAGTGCGGCGTCACGCCCGGCTGCGGGGAGTTGCTCCAGAGCCTGCAGATCGCCCAGCAGGCGGCTGTTGGCCTCCGCCTCCCGAAACCACTGGGGCTGCTCCGCCAGCCAGAGCTCCAGCTCGCTCGCCAGCAGCGGCTTGTCGGCATCGCTGGACTCCGCCAGCGCCTTGCGGCGCAGGGTCCACTGCTCCATCAGCCTGTCCTCGGCAAACAGCTGCTCCTGCTCGACCGGGGTGAAGCGCTGCCTGCGCAACTGTTCGCGCTCGTCGAACAGTTTCTGCAAGCTGGCGAGGCCCGGATCCGTCGGCACCGTCAGGCTGCCCTCGGCCGCGAGAAAGGCTTCATGGCGGGCCTGCAGCGAGCCCTTGTCCGACGGTGGTGCAGCCTGCCTGACCAGAGGGGAAGCGGGCCCGACATGTTGCGGCGAAGGGGCGGTTGCGTCAGCGGAGGGCCAATACTGCCAGTCCCCCAGCAGCAGGGCTGTCGCCAGCGGAGCAGCCATCAGCCATGCCCTGTTCATAGTCCCAGCCTCTGCAGGCGGTTGGCGTGCTGGCGATAGAGGTTGACCGGGTTGGTCTCGAACAGGTGGCGAATGCCGAACGACTGGTTCACCTCGTCCAGATGGTTCATGCGGTAGTGGGTGCCGATCACCTTGCCGAGGTGGCTGCTGCACACCCCGACCAGGCCGTCACTGGGCTCCTTGAAGAAGCTGCCGGTCAGCGCCAGCGCCGGATCCACCGGATCCAGGATGTTGGTCATGGTGCCGCGTCCGCTCCAGGAAAAGTAGTAGACCCCGTTGGCGGCCTGCATGGGCCCTTCACCACAATGCTGGCTCGGCAGCCCTTCCGGGTAGCGCTGGTTGAAGCGCTGGGCGCCGGTGCTGGTGAGGGCGTCGAGGGCGGCGAGGGGATCCTGCGGCAGCTGGCTGCCCCCGGAGAGCAGCGAGATGACCCCGGACAGAGCCGAGGCGGCGGCCACCGCCAGACCTTCGGCCGCCGAGCCCGGCGTCACCTTGGCCCGCACCAGGTCGGCGATCTCCGAGCCATGGTTGACCCCGCCCACGCTGGTGGCGGAAGCGACCAGCTCGGGGGCGACCGAAGCGACGTAGCGAATGGTGGGGCCACCGTGAGAGTGGCCGATGAGGTTCACCTTCTCCGCCCCCGTGATGGCGAGCACCTGCTGCACCTGCTTGAGCAGCTGTTCACCGCGCAGCTCCGAGCTCTGGGTGGCGGAGACCTGGGCCACGTAAACCTTGGCGCCATCCTGGGTCAGGGCCTGGGGGATGCCGTAGAAGTAATCGACCCCGAGCAGCTTGTCGAAACCGAACAGACCGTGCACCAGCACTATGGGGTAGCGGGTCTGGGTATAACCGGCGCCCTGACCCAGCATGGGCAGGGCGCACAACAGCATCAATAGCCATCTTTTCATCTTCACCGTCCTTGTGAAAAAACCGGCTGCATTCTGGTCGTCACCGGGGCAGCCACCGGCCTCATGCCAGTACCGGCAGCATGGTGGCTGAACTCAGATGTATCTGTGGATGGGATCACTAAACCGGGGATTGCAGAAAAACCCTACCCATATGGGCAAAAAAGGCGGCACCAACTATTCCTTGTGTCTGCCCATTAAATAAGTTAAATAATAATTATTATCATTTGAGTGGTCGAGTCATGACGGGAACCTGGGTGAAGGGGTGGGTCGGTACCACCGGAGCGGACAGCAGCATGGCGCACTGGAAGGCGCAGACCCTGAGTGGCAACCGTCATTTCGATGCGGGGGAGTACGCCAGGGCGCTCGACTGCTATCAGCAGGCGCTGTGGCTTGCCCGCCAGCAGTTTGCCGACTGGCACGATGCCGACGAAGCGGTGGCGGCCCTGGTGGTGGCCCATCACAACCTGGCGGATCTGCTGGTGGCCATGACCCTGCCGGATCGGGCCGCCGACCTGCTGTGTCACATCCACGACTGCCTGCTGGCCACCAGCCAGTCCCCCACCAGTTCCGCTGCCCTGCGGGAGGCGGCTGTTCGCCACGCCCGCAGCACCCGTACCGAGCTGCTCGCCTTTCTGGGCAAACACGGTCATCACGACGGCATCCAGCGCAGCCTGGGTCAATGTCTGTGTCAGACCGGCTCTGCCCATCAACTGCATTGAGCCCAACAGGAGAGACAATGAACATGAGCCATACCCTGCCAGCCCTTCCTTACGCTTATGACGCGCTGGAACCCCATATCGATGCAAAGACCATGGAGATCCATCACAGCCGTCACCATCAGACCTACATCAACAACCTCAATGCCGCCCTGGCCGATCTGCCGGAGCTGGCTGCCCTGCCGCTGGAGGCATTGCTTGCCCGTATCGACAGCCTGCCGGCCCAGGTGCAGGGGGCGGTGCGCAATCACGGCGGCGGTCACGCCAACCACAGCCTGTTCTGGCAGGTGATGAGTCCGCAGGGCGGCGGCGAGCCGGACGGCGAGCTGGCCGCAGCGATCGAGCGGGATCTGGGTGGGCTGGAGGCCTTCAAGCAGGCCTTTACTCAGGCGGCGCTGAGCCGTTTTGGCAGCGGCTGGGCCTGGCTGGTGGTCGATGGGCGCGGCAAGTTGCAGGTGGTGAGCAGCGCGAACCAGGACAGCCCCCTGATGGAGGGGCTCACCCCCATACTCGGGCTGGATGTGTGGGAGCATGCCTACTACCTCAAGTACCAGAACAAGCGTCCCGACTACATAGCCGCGTTTTACAACGTGATCGACTGGGATGAGGTGGCACGGCGTTATGTGGCAGAGCTGGCCTGATCGCCGGAAATACCGAGCCCAATGAAAGAGACCCGCCTGTTGGCGGGTCTCTGCTATTGAGGAGTCAGTGTGCTGCCAGTGGCCGGCGCCGCGCTGGCGGCAGCCGGATTATCCACGGGCGTAGCTTCGCTCGGCACGGCTGCACTGGTGGCCAAGGCACTGCTGGTTGCAGCCGCTGCACTGGTGGCGGTTGCCGCGCTCACGGCCGCTGCCTGCTTGGCTTTCGGCTGATGAGGGGGCGGTGCAATGGGCAGGCAGGGCTGGCTTGCCCCTATGGTGCTCAACGCCTGGCAGGGGACCGGGCCGCCGATGACGATGGGCTCGCCGAGGAACTTGGGACCCTTGTCCAGCACGTAGAGGTCCAGCAGCCCCATCAGGCGGGCGAACACCTCGCGCACCCGGGTCTTGATGCCCTGATAGGCGCTGGGATCCACGGCGTTGAAGCCGACCGCCTCGATGCCGAAATGGCGGGCGATGAAGATGGCACGCTCGTTGTGAAAGGCCTGGGAGACCACGGTGAAGTGGGCCTGACCGAACACCTCCTTGGCACGCACGATGGAGTCCAGAGTCCGAAAACCGGCGTAGTCGCTATAGATGGCGCTGGCTGGAATGCCGGCCTGGATCAGGGCCCGCCGCATCTGGCGCGGTTCGTTGTACTGCACGGTGGCGTTGTCGCCGGAGACCAGGATGTAGTCCACCTTGCCGTTGTTGTAGAGCTCGGCGGCGGCCTTGATCCGGTATTTGAAGTAGTGGTTCGGGCTCCCGCCAATCAGGTATTTGGAGGTGCCGAGCACCAGGGCGACCCGGTTGTAGGGCACCGCGTTGACGTCGTCGTAGGTGTAGTGACGGGCGTCCGAGACGGTCCACTCGCTGTAGCCAAGCAGGGCGGCGATGGAGGCCAGCAACAGGCAGAGGCAGGCGAGCAGGATCTTGGCAAACTTCTTCATGCGCGGTGCGGTTCGGGTCTGAAGTAAGAGAAGACAGGGGGCCATTCTATTACAAGTTGTTGTGGCGCGTCAGGTTTGATGGCGGCGCAGGGGCTCACTCGGGCAGAGGTTGTCGCAGCGTGCGCCATGATCCCGGGCATATCAAACGGCGCCATAAACAAGGGGCGGCCATGGCCGCCCCTTGTCATCGTCGTCTCGTCCTCAGTGGGAGGAGTCGTTGGCCTTGCACTCGTCGGAGTCCTTGTTGGCTTCCCACCAGGGCAGCAGCTCGCGGCCGAGCCACTGCTGGTAGGCCTCGCTGTCATTGGCAATCAGCTGGTCCAGCTCGGCTTCGAAGGCACTCATGGCCTGCTCTCGATCCGGGTTGCGCAGGGCCTGGGCCATGGCCAGCCAGCTGGCGCCGCGACCGGTTTCGTTCAGGAAGCGGTGTACCGTGTAGGACCAGGAGTAGACCATCTCGCCGCCCTTGTCGTAATCCAGGTGCAGGATGTCGGCCAGGGCCGGACGATCGCTGGCCGGGCGGCCGGCGACGTTGTCCAGACCACGGGTGAAGCACTGGCCGTGGGCGATGAATTCCGCCAGCCCTTCCGACCACCAGGTGGTGCGGTTGAGCGGGTAGTGGCCGAAGCTGCCGTACTGGTTGAAGCGGCCGTCCAGGTAGTGCACGTACTCGTGGCGCAGGTTCCACACCTGGAACGCAGGACGCTTCCACTCCGCCTCGTAGGCGAAGAAGCGGGCCTGGTTGCCGGGGCGCGCCGGATCCCCTTCGAGGTAGATGCCGCCGTTGTCGGTGGAGACGCCGCCAAACAGAGCACTGCCGTAGCGTTTCCAGTCAGCGGAGGAGTCGAAGATCACCAGTTCCAGCGCCTCGTTGTGATCATCCGCCACCGGCTGCCAGCCAGTTTCCATCTGCTGATGGAACTGCTGCTCTTCGGCGCCCAGTTCACGGCAGATCCCCTCGGCCTGGCTCATGGTCAGATCCTGGGCCCGCAGGCGCAGGGTCGGCGAGCAGGTGTGCTCGAAGGGCAGCACGTCCTCCACCCGGATCGGGGTGCAGAGCCCGGCGAAGTCGCCGCTGATGCAGGCTTCGCTGGTGCGGTCCGTGTAGGTCAGGTAGTAGGTGGAGAGGGTCAGCGACATGTCTTCCAGCAGATCCTGGCTCTGCTGGCCACCGGGGATCAGGTCGTGGTGGCGAACCAGTGCGATGACGGAGTCATCCAGCAGCTTGCGGTAGCCGTCGAGCTCGTCCGGGCGGGTATAGCGGGCGACCCGGTAGAGACGGGTGTAGGCATCCAGCACGTTGTTGAGCAGGAACAGATCGGCGCCATCCCTTCCTTGCCACAACGCGAGTTCGCTCATGCCGAGGGCGTGCAGCTGCTTGCGCAGCTCGCCATCCTGCTGGCGGAAGTCGTTGGCGAAGGGATCGCTGTAGTCGCTGGCGAAGTCGAGGAAGTTGAGCAGATCGAACAGGCCGGTCGCCCAGGCGTGCTGGCCGTTGATCTCGCTGGCATGGCGGGTGCTGTAGGCCAGCATCTGGTTGAATTCACCGAGCAGGGTACCAAAGCGGCTCTGTACTGCCGGGCTCTTGAACTGGCCGTGCAGGGCGATGCTCCAGGCACCCATGACGGCGCCTATCTCGTCGCTGGCCTGCTCCGGGAAGAGCAGCGGATGGGCACCCAGCGCCGTCAACGCCTCGGCCAGCGCCTCGGCGGCGGCCGGGCCGTCTTCCTTGTGCTTGCCGTAGTTGTGGTAGTTGTGGGCGCGCACGTATTCCAGCAGCAGCTTCATGGCCGGATGGGCCGGCTGATTGGCCGCCAGCAGGCTCTGGATGCCGCGCGACACGGCCAGCAGCTTGGTGTCATCGTGACCATAGTTCTCCTGCCAGACCGGCGCGGGCTGGCCACTGGCATCCTGCACTATCTTGGCCGCTTCGGCGTCCAGCAGTTCGGTGCCCGGCAGATCCGGCTCGGAGCAGGTGCGGCCGTCGGCACGGCGACAGTCGATCTGCTCTTCCTTGCTGGCCAGCACGATGGGGCGGTTGAGCACCCGGCTCTCCTGCCACTCGGTTGTTTCCGGCAGGGTCTGCCATTCGCTGCCCCCCACCGGGTATTGATAGCCTGTGTCCTTCAAGACCACCTGCACTTCGCTGCCGGCGGGCAGGGTCTGACGGCATACCCGGTAGCTGATGGTCTTGTCCCCTTCCTGGTGGGTCTGGGGTTCATCGCACTCCTGCTGGGCCTTGATCTCGTCCAGCAGCCAGGTGTACTGGCGCCAGACGTGCAGCTCGCTCACCTGTTTGGCGGCCTGGCTGCCCGCGATGGGCTGCAGGCGGAAGAAGATCTGCTCGAGGCGACCATCCCGTTCGTTGGGGGTCTCTTCCAGCGCCTTCAATTGCTGCCAGTTTTGCGGCTGGTACTGCCATGCCTGCTCGGCGCAGCGACCTTCGGCGTTGAGCTCACAGCGATCCAGCTCCTGCTCGCTGTGACCCAGAATGACCCGTTCAGCCAGCGGCAGACGATCCTGACGCGGCGCGGTCGGGGTGCCCGCCAGCGGCTCCCAGCGGCCCTGCTTCATGCCGTAGCCATAGTCATAGCTGCTGGCCGGGACGGCCTTGCCGGCCGGTACCACCTCTTCACAGCTGAGGTAGCGGATCTGCCAGCCCTGCTCGATCTTGAGTTGCGGCTCGCCGCACTGCTGCTCTGCCAGCGCAGCCAGGTTGGCATCGCGCCAGTCGAAGCGGCGATACACCCTCAACTGCTGATAAGGGGCGTCGCTGCTGTGGGCGCTCAGTTCAAAGGTCACTTCGGTGAGACGATCCCCCAGCTGACGGCTGGATTCACCGTTGAGTTGATACTGTTGCCAGTCGGAGGGGGAGTAGTTGGCCAGCGCCGAAGTGGCGAGCAGGCTTGGGGCTGCCAGGAGCAGCAGCCGGGGAGAGAGGTGCTTCATCATGATCCCTTTGGTGGATGGAGAGGCGTGGGGACCAGAGAGGGTATTGGGCTCCAAAGGAATATCAATTGGCCAGATGGCGCAGCGAAATGATGCATTCGGGAGCAAACAACATAAAAACAGCCCCAAAGGGGGCTGTGTTGATAGCAAGGACTCCGCCCCATATGGGGGAGGCGTCACTCCTCTTGTCGCAAGCTGCGGGCGAGCAGGGTGCGGGAGGGTTTCAGATTGCCGCCGAGATCCGGCCAGGGATGCCACTGGTCCGGCACCATGAAGCCGGGTAACGACAGCCTGATCCAGGCGGCCAGTTCGGCAGGGGGGACAGGTTCGCCATGCCAGTCGATGAAGGCGGCGGGCCTATGCCCCCACTCGTCGCTCGGCACCGGCACCACCAGGGCCTGGGCCACGGCGGGGTGATCCACCAGCCGCTGCTCTATGGTCTCGGGCTGGATGTTCTCCCCCCCCGAGATGAAGAGGTTGTCGAGCCGACCCTCCACCACCAGATCGCCCCCCGGAGTGAGGCGGCCCTTGTCCCGGGTGTGGAACCAGCCCTCTTCATCGAGGGGGCGCACCAGCTCGCCCTCCCTGAAATAGCCGGCAAACAGGGTCTCACCGCGCACGCAGATCTCCCCCTGGCGGATGCAGACCTCCCGCCCCGGCAGCGGGCGACCCACCACGCCGGCGGCGCAGGGTTGCCCGGTGCAGACCTGGCTGCCCATCTCGGAGAGTCCATAGCTCACCTTGGGCTCCAGCCCCAGAGCGGTCAGCCGGTTGACCAGGGGCGCCGGGATGGCGGCGCCCCCGAGCAGCAGCTCTCGCACCCGGGTGCGGGATGGGTCGAACCCCTGTGCCAGCAGGCGCCAGAGCTGGGTCGGCACCAGCGAGAGGTGGGTGATGGGCTGATCCTCGAGCCGCGCCTTGAGGGGCCGGGTGCGATCGTCCAGCACCAGGGCGGCTCCTGCCAGGAAGACCCGGAACAGGATAGCGTAACCGCCGACGTGAAACAGTGGCAGGGAGAGCAGCCAGCCGCAGGCTTCGTCCAGGGGGATCAGGGTGGCGGAACCCCGGGCCGAGGCGAGGTGGTTGGCGAGGCGGTGGACCACCGCCTTGGGGGTACCGCTGGATCCCGAGGTGAGGATCATGTTGTTCGGCTGGTCGGGTACCAGCGGGGACTCCCCATCTGCGGCCAGCTCGCCCGTGAAGTCGAGGCTGAGGGCTTGCCAGTCGCCCGCCGGGATCTCGCCTGCCGACCAGAATGCCCGGGCCTCGAGCTGGCTCGCCAGTTCGCTGTGTCTGGTTGCCGGAAAGGCGGGATTGAGGGGGCAGAAGACGATACCGCTGCGCACGCAGGCCCAGGCCAGCAACACATCCTCCAGAGCGCCGCGCACCACGGCGGCGAGATGATCTCCCCGTTCCAGCCCGGCCCGGGCGAGCTGATTGCACAGGCTGTTGAGGCGCAGGTCGAGGCGCTGGTAGCTAAGAGGCTCCCCGCTGTGGATGGCAATACGATGAGGGGCCAGTGTCGCCCAGCGTCGTACCGGGCAGGTTTCCTGCCGTGGGATCTGACGGGTCACCATGGATCAGTCTCGGTGAAACAGGGGGTCCATCCTGCTCGGATCGGGTTGTCCCTGCTTGTCCAGCAGATCCCTGGCCAGCCAGCGGCGGGTATCGAGGCCAGGGGCCTGATCCGGCGCCCACTCCCCCGCGAGGCGGGCGAGCTGACCGAGGCCGAGACCGGACTCGAAACAGGAGGAGACGATCACCTTGAGCTTCAGTTCGCGAGCGCGGGCCACCAGGGCCTCGCTGTTGGCCAGGGCGCCGAGCAGGGTCGGCTTGAGCACCAGGGCGCGCAGTTGCGGGATGGGCTCCCAGGGCTTGCCCTGGGCCAGCAGTTCGTCCAGCGCCACCGGCATGCCGGTGCGGCTGGCGACGAAGGCGATGTCCTCGAAGTCGGCGCACAGATCTTCGAGGTATTCGATGCGATTCGGATCCAGGTGGCCGCAAAAGGCCCAGGCCTCCTCGCGGGTCCAGCCCTGGTTGGCGTCCAGGACCAGCTTGAGGTTGGGGCGCCGATCGAGCAGTAGCCGGATTAGCGCCAGCTCGTCGCGCATGGGGTAGCGGGCCACCTTCAGCTTGGCCTTGAGGGGGGTCTCGTGCAGCCACTGCTTCCAGTTCTTGAGCAGCTCCTGGGGGGAGCCCTGGATCAGCGGATAGGGCTCGGGCAGGGGGGCACCCTGCTCGGGCCAGCTACGACGGGCGCAGTCGAGCCCGAACTGCACCGAGGGCAGCTGTGGCGTCGGGGTCTGTCCCCGCGCCAGCTGCGCCAGACAGTCGAGGGCCTCGGCCTGGGCGTCGGCCAGGGTCTCTTTGGAAAATCCTGGCAGGGGGGCTATCTCCCCCCAGCCATCGTCGATGCGTACCAGCAGGCCCTCGCGCGCTACCTGCAACTGACCGTGAAAGGCCAGGGGCTGGGTAAAGGGCAGTTGGTAGCGGTAGAGGGCGAGTGTCATCAGGGATTCCGCTTGTATTTGGAGAAGTCGGGACGGCGTTTCTCGTTGAATGCGTTGCGCCCTTCCTGACCCTCTTCGGTCATGTAGAACAGCATGGTGGCATTGCCTGCCAGCTCCTGCAAACCGGCCTGGCCGTCGCAGTCGGCGTTGAGGGCCGCCTTCAGGCAGCGCAGGGCCATGGGGCTGTGTTGCAGCATCTCGCGGCACCAGCGCACGGTTTCACGCTCCAGCTCGGCCAGGGGCACGACGGTGTTGACCAGCCCCATGTCGAGGGCCTGTTTGGCGTCGTAGAGGCGGCAGAGGAACCAGATCTCCCGAGCCTTCTTCTGGCCGACGATGCGGGCCATGTAGGAGGCGCCCCAGCCGCCGTCGAAGGAGCCCACCTTGGGGCCGGTCTGGCCGAACTGGGCGTTGTCGGCGGCGATGGTCAGGTCGCACATCATGTGCAGCACGTGGCCGCCACCGACGGCGTAGCCAGCCACCATGGCCACCACGGGTTTGGGGCAGGTACGGATGTCACGCTGGAAGTCGAGCACGTTGAGGTGATGGGTGCCCTCGTCATCGCGGTATCCACCGTAGTCGCCCCGGATCTTCTGGTCGCCGCCGGCACAGAACGCCTGCTCGCCGAAGCCGGTGAGGATGATGGAGCCGACCTTGTCGTCGTAGCGGGCATCGGCCAGGGCCTGCAGCATCTCTTTCACGGTGCGGGGGCGGAAGGCGTTGCGCACCTGGGGGCGGTTGATGGTGATCTTGGCAATGCCATCCCGGGACTTGTGATAGAGGATGTCTTCGTAACCGGCGGAGCAGTCGCGCCACTCGACAGGGGCATAGAGCTCGGCTTCCGTCATTGCTTCAATCATGGATCTTCTCTTCTGGTTGGTTGACCCACTCCCGCAGGAGCCGGGCAAAGGTATCGGGCTGGCCGGCGTGCAGGTTGTGCCCGCCATCCAGAGCCAAGTGTTTGATATTGCAGCCTTGCTTTACCAACTGGCAAGCGAGGGCATGGAATTTGTGATCCCGGTTGCCGGAGATCCACTGCACCGGCAGCCGGGTCTCCCCGAGCCAGGGGGCAAGATCCGGCTGCCTGCCGAGGGAGGTGGCCCGCAGCATGGTGGCCACGGCCTGCCCGTCGTTGCCAAGGCGGCGGGCGGCCTGGCGGGCGCGGGCATCGTCGTCCAGGTCGGCGAAGACGCCCTGGCGGTACCAGTCGGCAAGCACCCGGGGCAGGGGCTCGTGCTCGAAACGGCTGGCCCACAGCTCGTCGTGTTGGATGCGGGCCGCCCGCTCGGCTTCCGGCAGGCCCGGATGGCAGTTCTCCAGCAGCAGGGCCTGCAGCCCCGTCGGTGACAGGCTGGCGTGATGAAGCGCGAGCCGCCCCCCCAGCGAATAACCCACCAGCCGGTAGTGCGCGATATCCCGCGCGGCCAGCTCGTCGCGGAGCCAGCGATGGGCCTCGTCGAAGCCACTCACCCGCACAGCCTGGTTGCGACCGTGGCCCGGCAGATCCAGGGCGTGGCACTCGATGCCAGCCAGGGCCTGGATGACGGGCCGCCAGTCGTCGGCGTCCCCCAGCAGGCCGTGCAGCAGCACCAGAGGTACGGGGTCAGAGGCCACGGATGGCGGCTCCCAGCGCCTTGAGATCCTCGGCGACTTCACTGCTCGGTACCTTGATTTCAATCAGGGTTGTCCCGCTTTGCAACGCCGCGGCGTAGTCTCGTTCAAATTCGTCCAGGGTGGTCGGCGCCCGGTAGGCGAGGCCGAACATGGCGGCGGCGTGCTCGAAGTGCAGGCCGTGGGGCAGGCAGTAGTAGGTCTCCAGCAGGGCGTCCTGGGTCGGCACCGGCAGCATGCGGAAGATGCTGCCGCCGTCGTTGTTGAGCAGGATCACCACCAGGGGGCGGCTCCCCTTGCCGAGCAGCGCCAGGCTGTTGAGATCGTGCAGGGCGCTGAGATCGCCGAGCAGCAGGGTGGTGGGCTCGCGACTGTCAGGCGGGACCGACTGTGCGAAGCCGTATGCGGTGGCGATAAGGCCATCGATGCCGGAGGCGCCGCGGTTGGTCATCACCCGGCTGGGGCCCTTGCCCGCCTCGCCCAGCATGTCCATCAGCCGGGCCGGCATGCTGTTGCCGACGAACAGCTGACCCTGGATGAGCTGATTCAGGCGGTGGCACACCCCGAGCTCCGAGAAGCGATCACAGGCGGTGCGGATCTGCTGGCTGATAGCCTGCTGGCGCGCGGCCAACTGGTGCCAGGGCTGCTGAGAATGGGGGATTGGATGGGCGGCCGCAAAGGCGGCGGGGTCGCACACCAGGCGACGGCGCAGCCGGTAGTCGGGGTCGAGGCGTGCCGGCTGCGGGTCCACCAGCCAGTAATCCTGCCAGGGGTGTTGTTTGATGAACTGGCCGAGGCGCTTGGAGATGAGGCGGGCGCCGAATTGCAGCAGTACCTCGGCGCGGGCCAGCTCGGCCACGAAGTCGCTGTGTTGCAGGGCGAGATCCGTGTGGACGAGGTTGCGATCATCGAAGCGGATCTGGCTTTGCAGATCTGCCAGCAGGGGCCAGCCGAGGCGGTCGGCCAGCTCGGCCACCGCCTTGCCTTGCACCGGATCCTGGATGCGTCCGGCGACGATGACACCGCGCTTGCCCTTCAGCTCCTCCCAGTCCGGCTGGGCGGGGCAGCCCGGCTCGCCCGCCAGCCAGGGGCTCCAGGGCTTGGCCGAGTGCAGCCAGTCGCCGAGAGGCGCCAGGTAGTCGGCAAAGTCCAGGTAGGTATCGCCGGGATAGAGGGGCTCGGGGTACATGCAGTTGAAGTGCACCGGCCCCGGGGTGTGCGCCTGTCGGGCCAGGGCCTGATCCACCGAGCTCAGCACGAAGGCCGCCGGAATGGCGGGAGTGGGGCTCGGCAGATTTTGCTGATAGACGGGGTAGCGACCGAAGATCCCCGGCTGATCGATGGCCTGGTTGGCCCCGTTGTCGATGAGCTCGGGTGGCCTGTCGGCAGAGAGAATGATGAGCGGGACCCCGGTGAGCTGGGCTTCCGCCACCGCGGGCCAGAGGTTGGCCACCGCGGTGCCCGAGGTCATGATCACCGCCACCGGGCGGCCGCTCCCCTTGGCCAGCCCCAACGCCATGAAGCCCAGACCCCGCTCGTCGAAGTGCAGATGGCGGCGAAAGCCCGGGTGGGCTGCGGCGGCCATGGTGAGCGGCGCCGAGCGGGATCCGGAGGCCAGGGCGATGTCACGCACGCCGAGGCGAAAGAGCTCTTCCAGCAAGAGGGAGGACCAGACATGGTTGAAGGTGGCGTGATGGCTGGCAAAGGCGTGATGCGCGGACACGTGGCTGGCGGACATGAAGCTCTCGCAGTGAGGAGTCGGTAAGAAACGCTATCCCAGCAGGGAGAGCACGTTGGCGATCTTGTTGTCGAGTTCGGCCCACTCGGCGGCGGGCTCCGATCCCGCCACTATGCCGGCACCGGCGAACAGGCTGATGCGCGGGCCCCTGATCCGGGCGCTGCGAATGGCGACGGAGAACTCCGAGGTCTCCCGGCTCAGCATGCCACAGGCACCGGCATACCAGCCGCGATCATGGGGCTCGCATTCACGGATGAAGGCGAGCGCCGCCTCGCGGGGGGCGCCCCCCACGGCGGGGGTGGGGTGCAGGGCAGCCAGCAGTTGCCAGTCGCAGACGCCGGGTTTGAGCTCGGCCTCGATGTCGCACTTGAGGTGTTGCAGCAGCCGCAATTTCAGAATGCGCGGCTCGGTCAGGGTGGCATCGGTCGTGAGGGGGGCCAGGCGGCTGAGAATGTCGGCGTGAACCAGCCGGTTCTCCAGCCGGTTCTTGCTGTCGGCCAGCAGCTCGGCGGCCAGGGCCGCGTCGGTCGCCTCATCCCCGGAACGGCGAATGGTGCCTGCCAGCGCCTCGGTAAAGAGGTGGCCCTTCTCCCGGCGGTAGAGGCGCTCGGGGGAGCAGGAGATGAAGCTCTGCTCGGGGGAGAACTGGAAGCCGAAGTGGAAGCACTCCTGGGCGTGGCGGGCCCACTGTGTCAGCAGGGACCAGGGGCAGAGGGGCGCATCGTGCGCCTCGCTCTGGAGCAGGCTCTCCCGCGACAGCACCACCTTGGGGGTGCGGGCCTGGAAGTCGGGGGCCGTGACCTGCTCCACCAGGGTCTGCCACTGGGCAGGGCCCGGCAGGTCCTGGCGCTGCCATGGCCGCTTTTGCAGGGCGGGCAGAGGGGCCTCGGGTTGCAGGGCATCGAGCGCCGCCTCGGCGGCGCAGAGTTCGGCTTCGAATGCGTGACCCTCTTCCCGGGCAGGCAGCCAGAGATTGAGGCAGAGGCTGGTGCACTCCCCCCGGCGTACCAGTTCGATGCGGGGCAGCACGAAGCGGCAGGGGCCAAAACCCTGCCAGCCGGGCAGATCCGGGTCGAACGCCAGACCGCCGTAGTAGCGAGGGCTGTCTTCACTGGCCGTGCCGGCAAGGTCGCAGACCCGCTGGATATCCTCCGGCCGGGTCAGCTCGTGGATGGCGCCAAGCGCCACGTACTCGGGGCTCTGTTGCCCTCTGGCGTGCCAATAGATGCGGGGGTAGAGCGTCTGGGCCGCCAACCAGCCGGGAAAGACGTCGACGTGAGCGGCCACGCGCAGTCGCACGAAACCGCTGACAGTGCTGTGACGCAGGGCGTCCAGTTGTTGCTTGAGGTGGGTCTGAGCCAACATGGATGTCTAGTCTGAGCCGGATAATCGCGATCGCTCCGGGGGAGGATGGCGCAGGTTGATGCCAAAGGGCGACGATTTCCTATATATTATCTGCCCATTCGTCCATGTAAATTGCCCGGGGGAGCCGACGCCCCCGCGCAGCCAAGTATACCTAAATCCGGTTCGATAACCCTTAACACGATCAATATCTGATTGTTTGGCCATCACAATATGACAAATACCTTCTCTGTTTGGTTGCTGGCGGCGCGTTTGCGAACACTGCCCCTGGCGTGCTCCTCCATCTTGCTGGGCTCGGGGCTGGCAGCCAGCCGGGGAGCGTTCGACGGCACCATCATGGGGCTCTCCCTGCTGACCGCCATCCTGCTGCAAATTCTCTCCAATCTGGCCAACGACTATGGCGATGCGGTCTCCGGTGCCGACAACGGGGAGCGGATCGGTCCCCAGCGCGCCGTGGTTTCCGGCCTCATCACCCGGCACCAGATGTGTGTGGCCATGGGGCTGACCGCCCTGGCGGCCGTGGTGAGCGGCCTCTCCCTGCTGGTCTGCGCCTTCGGGGAGGCGTGGCAGCAGATCCTGACGTTCATCCTGCTGGGGGGAGCGGCCATCGTCGCGGCCATCACCTACACGGTGGGCAAGAGCCCCTACGGCTATCGCGGCTTCGGGGACATCTCGGTGTTCCTGTTCTTCGGCCTGCTGGGGGTGCTCGGCTCCTACTACCTCTTCACCCATAGCCTGGAGTGGGACCTGTTGCTGCCCGCCACCGCCTGCGGCCTGCTGGCGACTGCCGTGCTCAACATCAACAACGTGCGGGACATCGAGACCGATGCCGCCAGCGGCAAGATCACCCTGGCGGTGCGCCTTGGCCGCAACCGGGCCATCGCCTATCACTGGGTCTTGCTGGGGGCGGCGCTGCTGGCGACCATCGCCTTCCTGCTGACTCAGCCTGCGAGCCTCTGGCCCTGGATCTTCCTGCCCGCCATGAAGCCCCTCACCGATGCCGCCCGCACCCTGCGAGAGAGTTTCGATGGCGAGGTGCTGACCGGCGCCCTCAAGAAGACCGCCATCAGCGCATTTCTGTTCAGCTTGCTGCTCTCCGCCGGGCTGGCGCTCACCTGAGGCCGACGCGTTTGGCAATGAAAAGGGCTCCCGAATGGGAGCCCTTTTTGCTGATGTGTCGACGCGTTGTTGTTTCATCAGACCGATGTGATGATCGAAAGGGGAGGAGCATGCCGCCAGGCGAAGGATGATGCCAGGTGATGCAGACGACGAGGGCCCCCGACAGGGAGCCCTCGTGTGCATGAGGCGTGCTTGCCCCGAGGTCAGCTTGCCTGGGCCACGGCCGGGCGGCGAGAGAAGAAGAGACTGTCCAGCAGCCAGATGGCGACCATGGAGGCCCCCACCAGCGGGAAGCAGATCCCGAGCACGACCAGCACCGCGATGGCACCGCCCATGGGAGGCAGCTTGGCGGGCAGGGGCGGGGCGGCGAGGCGACCACTGGGACGGCGGCTCCACCAGATCCAGAGCCCGCTCACCGAGCTTGCCAGAATCATCAGGCAGATGAGCAGCATGACGAGCTGGTGCGGCCAGCCGTAGAGCTTGCCCATGTGCAGCATGACGCCGGTTTCCACCGTCTTGGCGACCGGGCCGTAATCCTGCCAACGCACGTCGACCAGCACCTTGCCGCTGTATTGGTCGATGTGCAGGGTGGCATCGTTGCGGGGATCATCGGCAAAGATGGCGATGGTATAGACGCCGGTTTCACCGACCGGGGGGGTGATGCTGTAACCCGGGCTGACCCCACGCTCGCTGGCGATGTCGACCACCTGTTGCAGCGGAATGCGATGGCTGGCCATGACCATGCCCTCGTGTCCGCCGCCATGGGTCATGGCGCTGTGATCATGGCTCTCTGCCGTGGGTTGGGAGCTCGGCATGGGCAGGGTCTCGGCCCCCCAGGAGACGGTCTGTTCGTGAGCCTGGTTGAGGCTGCGGGTGAGGGGGGCCGACTTGGGCACCTCGTTCCACATGGCCGCAGGGAAGCGGTTCCAGACGTCGGCGAACTGGCCGCCCCAGAAACCGGTCCAGGTCATGCCCGTCAGCAGCAGCAGCAGCAGGAAACCTGCGCCCCAGAAGCCGACCACGGCGTGCAGATCACGCCACCAGAGACGGCCGCGCTGGTGCATTCTCGGCCAGAGGATGCCTCCCACACCCGGTCCCTTGCGGGGCCACCAGAGATAGAGTCCGCTGACGAGGAGCACGATTCCCCAGCCTGCGGCCAGCTCGATCAGGCGATCACCCGTGGTGCCAAGCATCAGCTCCGCATGGAGAGCGCGCGCCACCGCCTGCAGGTTCCACTTGTTGTCCATGGTACCGAGCAGGGCGCCGTTCGCGGGATCCATGAAGAGGGTCAGCTCCTGCCCTTCACGCATCACGACTATCTGGGCGCTCGCGTCCGCTGCCACCGGGGGCAGGTATTTGCGCAGACTGGCGTCCGGCATGGCGATGGTTGCCGTGGCCAGCAGCTGGTCGGCACTCAGGGTCTGGGTGGCGGGCGTCACCTTCATCAGCTGGGGGTAGAGCAGGTTGTCCAGCTGCGGCTTGAACAGGTAGACGATGCCGGTGAGGGAGAGCAGGATCAGGAAGGGGGCGACGAAGAGACCAGCATAGAAATGCCAGCGCCAGATCCGTTGGTAATAACTTGCGTCTTGTTGCTTCATCGTTGTTCCCTGGGTGAACGCCAAAAGGTTTCAGTAGGTGGAATGTTTTGAGTGGCGCGGATAATAGCAGCAACGTTTTGTTAACTGCAACAGAACATGTCGAAGAAATGTACATTCCGCCACCGGGGTAAAAACGGGGGTTGAATGGAGCTTTCCGTTCACAATGCGGGGAGCTTCATGGACTTTTCGGGGATAAATTCTTACTTTGTGGCAACACAGGGCATATCAGCCGCAGCGAAGGACTCAAGGCAGGAGGTGAACGTGCAAGCACACGGCCATTTTGAGATGCAGCGACAAGGGCAACTGCTGATCTGTCGGCCGAGCGGCCCTTTCAACCTGGCAGGCGCCATGGCCTATGAGGGCAAGTTCAGCCAACAGATAAGCCGTTTGCAGGGAGCCCCCTGGGGCATCGTCGAGGTCGCGACCGAGTTCGAGGCCGCCGGCCCCGAGGTGTTGGCCCGTTTTCGTCGCCAGTTCAACTGGTGCGCCACCCATGGCTGCGCCTTTCTGGCAGTGGTCATGATCGGGGATTTCAAACGTTATCTGGCGGATCACGTCTTCAGCGAGCTTCCCTTTCAGGAGGTGCGCTATTTCGAGGAGGAAGCGCAGGCCATCCACTGGCTGACACAGCGCCTCGAGGGGCTGCAAGGCAAGGAGACCCACGTCAGCACGGGTTGAACTTCCCGTTCATTCCAGCCTGATGAACCACTTGTCCCGCTCGTCGAGGCAGTCTGGCTCCCCCATCTCGAATTCACGGCAGATAAGCGGCCGCACCTCGTAGATGCGACACATCATGGTGTTGCGGTCGAGGGCGGCGCACCAGCCATCTTCCAGTCTGTGCATCACGGGCACTTCTCCTTCCCGCTCCTCGATATAGCGGTCCGGCACGCCGGTGTCGGTGAAGAGCATCACCTCGAGGCGGCAGCAGCAGGCTTCGCAGTTCTGGCAGCTCACATCGCTCTGGATTGCTTGGGTCATGTCACCTGTCTTGCCGCATGGCGGCGAATGATATGAAACAGGCGCCTGTCAGGCGCCTGTGGTCTGGCCGGGAGTGTGAAATACCTTAGCCCAGTTTGCGGGCACGGTAGCTGCGCCCCTTGATCTTGCCTTCCTGCAACCGCTTGAGGGCGGCGCTCGCCACCTGGCGCTTCACCGCCACGTAGGAGTACTGCTCGGAAATCTGGATCTTGCCTACATCGGCCCCGGCAATGCCGCCTTCGCCAGTCAGGGCGCCGAGGATGTCACCGGCACGCACCTTGCTCTTGCGGCCCGCATCGATGGAGAGGGTCACCATCTGCGGCGCGATCGGCTTGATGTCGCGGCCGATCCCGGCCAGGTCGCCCTGAGGAATGGGGGCCTGCTGGTACTCCTCGATGAAGTTGACGCGCTGGGCCTCGTTCGGCTGGTAGAGGCTCAGGGCCAGGCCCTGCTGGCCGGCGCGGCCGGTACGGCCGATGCGGTGCACGTGCACCTCGGGGTCGTAGGTCAGCTCGTAGTTGATGACGGCCCCCAGCTCCTTGATGTCGAGGCCACGGGCCGCCACGTCGGTGGCGACCAGTATGGTGGCGCTGCCGTTGGCGAAGCGCACCAGCACCTGATCCCGCTCACGCTGCTCCAGATCGCCGTTCAGCGCCAGCGCCGAGAAGCCCTTGGCGGCCAGGTGATCGGCCACGTCGTTGCAGGCGCGCTTGGTGTTGCAGAACACCACGCAGGAGCTCGGCTGGTAGTGGCTGAGCAGCCAGGTGAGGGCATCGAGGCGCTGGCCGGCCGGCACTTCATACAGCTTCTGTTCGATGGCGCTCTCTTCGTGCAGGGACTCTACGCTCACCTCCACCGGGTTGCGCTGCACGCCGCGGCTCATCTGGGCGATCCCTTCCGGATAGGTGGCGGAGAAGAGCAGGGTTTGCCGGTCCCGCGGGGCGTGGCTGATGACGCGGTTGATGTCTTCGCCAAAGCCCATGTCCAGCATGCGATCCGCTTCGTCCAGCACCAGCGTCTTGAGGTCGTCGAGCGCAAGGGTGCCCTGCTCCAGGTGCTTGAGGATCCGGCCCGGGGTGCCGACGGCGATGTGGGCGCCAAAGCCCAGGGTGGCGGATTGCGGTGCGGTCGGGGTGCCGCCGCACAGGGTCACCAGCTTGACGTTGGGCAGGGTACGGGCAAGACGGCGGATCTCGGTGGCCACCTGATCCGCCAGCTCGCGGGTCGGACAGAGCACCAGCGCCTGCACGGCCAGTCGGTTGACGTCCAGCTTGGCCAGCAGACCCAGGCCGAAGGCCGCGGTCTTACCGCTGCCGGTTTTCGCCTTGGCGATCAAATCTTTGCCGTCGAGCACCAGGGGCAGGCTCTGGGCCTGGATCGGGGTCATCTGCAGATAGCCCAGGCTGGCGAGGTTGTCCTGCAGGGCGGAGGAGAGGTTCAGGCTGCTAAATTCGCTGTTGTTCACAAAAGGACTCTATATCGGAAAACCAGAAATGGGGGTGCGCGGTGCGCAAGGGGGCGCATCATACCAGAATGTGCCGCCGGATGCGGTGAATATTTGAACGGTTGGCGTCATGGGTTGCCGATGGAGGCTTCTGTCTGCGTTGGCGGGCTTGCGGTATGTAAAAAGAGCACAATGGAACAGGGTGGTCATGGCCAGATCATGATGAATGACGAGAAAACGTTTTTAATTAAACATGTCGTGGTGATGATGAGTCATCGGAGGATGCCATATGGGATATGGCCGTTATGAAATATATATACGAATGAGGAATAAAATTAACGAAAGAGCATAACTTATTGTTTTTGATTTATTTTTAAACTTCCCCAATGAAGATTAATAATCATGTGCCTTGGCAATTAATTTAAAAACGTTTGTATTATTTCGCATGCATATTTTTACCGCGGATTGTGATGACTCTCTGATTTTTAAATATGCAGTTCTTTATGATGGCGCCGGTCAAAAATAACAATTCAATGGGTGCTACTGGTATGGAATACGTTCATTTCGTGCTCGGACTCGTGATGGTCCTGGCATTGGCGTTGCTGGCAAACCGCCGCAACTGGAAACAGATCAAGCTGCGTTACATCGGCCAGCTGCTGGTGGTCGAGCTGGCGCTCGCCTGGTTCATGCTCAACTCCGAAGTGGGTCTGGCGGTGGTGGGTGGCTTTGCCGCCGGCTTCACCAAGCTGATGGAGTTTGCCAAGCAGGGGACCGACTTCGTGTTCGGCGGTCTGGTCAACGAAGGGGCCTTCTCCTTCTTCCTGATGGTGCTGATGCCTATCGTCTTCATCTCCGTGTTGATCGGCATTTTGCAGTACATCCGTCTGCTGCCCATCGTCATTCGTGGCATCGGCACCGTGCTGGCCAGGATCAACGGCATGGGCAAGCTGGAGTCCTTCAACGCCATCAGCTCCATGATCGTCGGTCAGTCCGAGAACTTCATCGCCCTCAAGAACATACTGCCGCACCTGAACGAGAAGCAGATGTACACCCTGGCGGCGACGGCCATGTCCACCGTCTCCATGTCCATCGTCGGTGCCTACATGCAGCTGATCGAGCCGCGCTACGTGGTGGCCGCGCTGGTACTCAACATGTTCAGCACCTTCGTGGTGCTTTCCCTCATCAACCCCTACGAGCCCGACAACACCGTGACCGATGCCAAGGCGCTGGCCGAGGGTGACGAGCACCATACCCCGAAGAAGGAAAACTTCTTCGAGATGCTGGGGGAGTACATCATGGCCGGTTTCACCGTGGCGGTGATCGTCGGTGCCATGCTGGTGGGCTTCATCGCCCTGATCGCCCTCATCAACTACCTGTTCGAGGCGGCGTTTGGCGTCAACTTCCAGCACGTCATGGGCTACATCTTCTATCCCGTTGCCTGGATCCTGGGCATCCCGGGCAGTGAAGCGCTGCAGGCCGGCTCCATCATGGCGACCAAGCTGGTGACCAACGAGTTTGTGGCCATGATGGATCTGGGCAAGATTGCCGCCGAGCTCTCCCCGCGCACCGTCGGCATCCTCTCCATCTTCATGGTGTCGTTCGCCAACTTCAGCTCCATCGGCATCATTGCCGGTGCGGTGAAGGCGCTCAACGAAGAGAAGGGCAACATGGTTTCCCGCTTCGGTTTGAAGCTGGTCTATGGCTCCACCCTGGTGAGCCTGCTCTCCGCCGTTATCGCCGGTGTGATGATCTAGGTCCTCCCCCCGCGCTGCTCATGACGACCCCCTGCCTTGGCAGGGGGTCTAATGAGATGGTCACCCCCACCCTGTGAGCGGTACGCTGACAGGGTGTTTTTCTTTCAGGAGAGGCCATCATGGAAAACGTTGCGCTTATTGGTATTGATCTCGGTAAACACTCTT